>DAHXJB010000408.1:0-3760 GCA_027372455.1 Chloroflexota bacterium
CCATACCCAGACAAGCACTGCAAGACATCGCATGGTCCGACCTTGCTGGCCACCCAGTGGTCGAACAGATCTGTGACTACCCAGTTCATTGCGTGCCCTACAGTGGGCAGCCCGAACAGCCTAGCGACGTAGGCGGGTGCCAGAAATATCGGCTGCCGGCAGACTTTGTGCGCCGGGAGCCCCGGCGTCCTCGATGGCGGCAAGCCAGTGTAAAAGGACCCGAGGCACTCGAGTCGCAGCATCTGCCGGGCAAGGTCCAAGGGATGAGTTCCGATCAGGCCAGAAACGTTGACTACGATGCCACCCTCACGGTCGCTCATCCGTAGGCGCTCGCCTCGCGCGCGAGCACTACTGGTCACCGTCGCGCCTCGACGTAGATGCTCTCATCCTCCCGTTCTCTGAGGTTGAGCTCGCCTGGATCGGGGATTGTGGTGGCACCCGCAGGCAGCTCCACCACTTCGCGAAAGCTGCTCGTTTCGAGGAGATGCACGACGGTACGGCGATCGTACATCCACTTGTGACATCGCGAACCAACCAGGAGAAATCGCAGCGTTGAGAGCAGGCCTCGATAGCTGCCCTCGTCGGCAAGGTGCGTGGCCGCCACAAGACCATCCGCATCAATGTGCCCATCGACGTATGCGCGGGCTATCTTCGCTAGGTCGGGTACGGCAAGCCGAAAGACACCACCGGGCACGAGAACTCGCCTGACCTCAGCCAGAAACCGCCTTGTCTCCACACGGTCAAGATGCTCCAGCACGTGCGAGCTGTAGGCGACAGAGACCGATGCATTGGGCAGCGGGATTCGCCTGACGGCATCTGCCCAAACGATCTTCCGCGCTGCGGCCACTCGCGCGAGCGCCAGTTGACTTTCGGTTATCAGTCCAAGCTGGGATAGGAGTTGCGCGAACCCCAGATACTTGCCGATCCGCACGCTCAAAGAATTGTCGAAGTTGAGCCAGCCGGGAGTGGGAGTGTGCGCACACCCGATGTTGATTCTAACCACACGGGACCTCCTGCCTCGCCAGGTGATGTGGGTCGTGGATGTCTTGTAGGGCTTTCACGATCCCCTCCACACAGGCTTGGTAGTTCAACTTGGATACACGACGCTGGGCTGCTCCACCCATGTTGAGGCGCTTCTCCGGATCGCTCAGCAAGCCCTGCAGCAGTCGAGCCAACCCAGGCACATCGCCCACTGGGTAGACGTAGCCTGTCACATCGTTCTCGATCAGGTCGCGTGCCGCGCCAACCATGTCTGTCGTGATGACGGGCATGCCGAATAGCATTCCCTCGTTCACGACCAGCCCCCAGGTCTCGAACGCGGAGGGCAGCACAAGCACGTCTCCACACACGTAGCATTCTGGGAGCTCAGTCTGGTTCTTGAAGCCGACCAAACGCACGTGGGGTAGTTGCTGAGCGGCGAAGAAGTCCTCGAGCTCACTCCTAAGCCGACCTTCGCCTATGATGAGCAAGCCTGCGCTGGTGCCGGCCTCCACCAACTGTTGGTACGCCATGGCCAGATCCATTGGACGCTTGCGTTCGATCAACTTGCCAGAGAACGTTATGACCGGAAGGGCGGGCGGGAATCCCAGTGCCTGTTTCAACTCGGCTCGGCGGGGCCTCAGTTCCTGGCACTTGGCCGCAAAGTAGTCGTTGTCGACACAGTATGGTGTCTGATACATCTTCCGCCAGACTACCCTGTGCTGCATGTAGAACTCGCGGTTCGCCGAGCCGATCACGAGGAAGGCGGCTGTGCCATGAAACAGAAGATTCAGGAAGAGCCGCTTAGCCACCTTCAGGCCTGTTGCGCGAGCACGCAATAGTTCTGACTCGGTTCGCAGTAGCACAGGAGTGCGGCTGATCCACGCCGCCAGGTAGGCCAAGGCTGAGAAAGGCGTGGCGTAGCCGTGGATAAACACAGCGTCGTATCGGTTGCGGCAGAAGTCCAGAATAATGTGGGAATACGCTGCGAGCCGTGAAGACTTGGTAATGGGTTTGGTGCAATGTGTGAGGAACACGGAACGGTACCCGTCCAGCAGTGGACGATCCCAGACGACGGGGATCCCGAAGTCGGGATCCACTGTATTGGCCAGGCTGGAATCATTGCCATAGTACACCGTCAGGTCGATGGACGGGTGGCGTGCCAACTGCCGGAAGAGCGGTGCCTGGTACTGAACCGGGTGTGACGTGACAACGACCAGACGGTAGCGTTCAACGGGCGGAGCGGTCAGTTCGAGCGTCTCCTTCATCGGCCGGCGGCCGAACCTCCAGCAGCAGCATATTGTCCCACAGCACTTCCCTGCCGGATTTCCAGTTCATCAGTGTGATCAATAGGAACTCTGCGTCGTCCGGTACTCTCAGCATGCCGGCGTAATCCCTGCCGCTCCCATTGGCGTTTCCCTGAATTGGGATCTCAGCCAGCACCTCGTTCTTTCGGGCGTCTAGCCAAGAGACAAAGATGTGCGGGTTGCCGCTGTGGGAGTTGTCAATCCAGGCGCTCCACATCAGCCAAGTTCCTGGCCGGGTTTTAACGAGACTGGACACCTTGCAGTCGGCGGAGCCCGGACGCGAAGGGGGCGAAACCAAGACCGCGGTCTTGCGCTGACTTCGAACGAGGTCCCGGCGTTGGGCGCAGCACCCTTCCTGATACCATCCGGCCAATTGCGGCGGGCTCCAGTCCAAGCCCAACTCGAATCCCCCGTTGGGCAACAGATTCCAGGCTACCTGGGTCTGTCGCCGAGTGCCCCCGGTCGTATCGCGCCAGAAGGTGTCCACGGTGACCGGCAGTCCCAGTTCCAGACCTGCCCAACCACGCAATGCAAAGCCTTCCAGTTGCCATCGTTCCGACACAGGGATTGGCGTCTGCCAACCCAGCTGATCCTTACGTCCTGCCAGTACCAATGGAGCCGGGGCTGGCGCTGCAGACTGCTCGGCCGCAAGGCGAGATGACTCGTAGGGTGCGGCATGCGCCAGCACCTCCCGATAGCGCTCTACAAAGCTATCTGGCCAAGGGCCCGGCCGAAATGCCACAGCCCGCTGGAATTGCTCCAGAGCCTCTCGCCAGGATTGCCGCTGCATGGCTCCCATTGCAAGCCCGTATCGATACTCCGCTGGACCTGCAGGCAAGGATGCCCATGTGGTTCCGCCGCACACTGTCTCGTCGTGAGGCTCTGCCTCCAAACCGAGGGCAATCGCCCTATCACGGTCGGTGGCTTTCAGGAGGGCTAGCGCTGCTTCTTCTGGTCGCCCAGCCGTAATCGCAACCTGGGCGACCAGAAGAGGGTTCAGAGAAGTTTCGACATGCTGGCTCAGCAACTTCTCCGCTCGAGTCGAGGGAGAGTTCCCCAGTGATGAGTGGTCAGCCTCTGCTGCACGCTGCCTGTCGGACTCAGCTACGTAGTGCATCAGGATCAGGCCATCCAGATTTCGGGCAGAGGCCGAGCAAGCCTGTGCTAGGACGAGGCTAGCTATGCCTACGAAAATGGATGCCGGCCACGGTCTCATTGCAGGCCCGCGTTGGAGGGGTGAAAGGCGGAACCGCGCCACACGCTACCGCCCTTTCGACACATCCTGCTTCGATGCCTCTACAGGTGATGCGCTAGGACGAGGGCCGAGCTACCCGATTTTGCTCAGCTCGGCCTCATGGATCTCCATGGGAACCAGCCGTCTCAGCAGGGTGATGAAAACCCGCGAGCGGCCGGAGGGCGAGAGCCGCCGGTCGAAGGCGGCCTCCAGCCCCTGCAATGGACCCCGAAGAATGCGG
>DAHXJB010000439.1:0-3083 GCA_027372455.1 Chloroflexota bacterium
GACCGAGTTGCCCCGAGCCCCCCAATCCAACTGGGATCTCAACCAGGAGGAGCTGAAAAGCCTCCCCGACGTTCTTCGGTCCAGGCCGGTCCTGGTGTACGCCGAGTCTACCACCCGGTGCAACCTCCACTGCTTCATGTGCCGGCTGTCCTTTCCGGAGACGACCCGGCAGACCAGGGAGCACATGAAGCTGGAGACCTTCGCCCGGTTGGAGCCGCTACTGGAACCCGGCAGCCGGCTCAGCCTCTTCGGCCTCGGCGAGCCTCTGCTGAACCCGAACTTCGTGGAGATGCTCCGCATCGCCAAGGGGAGGGGCAGCTTCGTCGGCCTCAACTCGAACGCCATGCTGCTGACGGAGAGGATCGCCCGGGCCATGGTGGAGCTGGAGCAGGATCTGCTGGTGGTCTCCTTCAGCGGGGGAACCAAGGAGAGCTACGAGCGGGTGATAACGGGCGCCAACTACGAGCGGGTGGTCGGCCACCTACGACGGCTGAACGAGCTGAAACAGCTATCGGCTGTCGGCTATCAGCTATCAGCTATCAGCTATCAGAACCCAGGACTCAGGACCCAGGACCCTGCGGGGGGCGGGCGGGACGCCCGCGCTCCCGGCGGCACCCAGAACCCAGGACTCAGGACCCAGGACTCAGGACTTGGCATCGAACGGGTGAAGCCGGTGCTGCAGCTTCAGTTCACGGCCATGCGGGACAACGTCCGCGAGGTGCCCGAGATGGTTCGGCTGGCGCTGGAGCTGCGGTGCGCCGGGGCCGTGGTGATGCCGCTGACGGTGGTGGATCCCTCCCTGGCGGAGCAGTCGCTGCTGAACCCCGACCTGTGGCCGCAGGTGGAGCAGGCCTTCGCCGAGGCACGGGCGGTGGCGGAGACGGCCAGCTACCCGTTCGACCTGCAGCTTCCCACGACCGATCTGTTGAGGGCCATGAGGCGACAGGGTGAGGGCTGGGGCAATCAGAACCCAGAACCCGGAACCCAGGACCCAGGACCGATCTGCCACGAGCCCTGGCAGACGTTCTACGCCCGGGACGACGGCACCGTGAACTGCTGCTGCTACAGCAACCGCGTCCTGGGGGATCTCAAGCAGCAGACGGCGTTGGAGATCTGGAACGGGGAGTCGTACCGGAGGTTCAGGGCGCGGATGCGATCGGCCAACAAGCCGTCGGAGTGCCGCGTGTGCCACAAGCTGCGGGGGGACGATCGGTACGACCAGCGGGTGGACGATGCGGAGTTCTACGACGAGCTGTAGGGGGCAGGCCATCCTTCTGTATCAGCGGCTTCGTGGAGCTACCCCGGAAGCGCAAGGCTTGGCCTTGCTGGTTGCCTTCTCGCTTGTCAGGGGTCTCTGCTACGCGATGCTGAACCCGCCTTTCCAGTCGCCAGACGAAAACAGCCATTTGCAGTACGTCGCTTCTCTCCTTAAGAGTGGGGGTGTTCAACTGGAAGGAGCGGAAGCGCACCAGCCGCCCCTATACTACTGGGCTGCTCTGCCAGCCTACTTCTTGTTGGCTGGGCAAGCCGTTGTAGTCCAGTTGCTCTCGATGCGGCTGCTGTCGGTGCTGATGACTGTAGCAACTGTGGTTCTTGCTTACAAGACTGCCAGAACGCTGCGCCCGAAGGATACTCTTGTCCGTTACGGAACAGCGATCTTCGTGGCTTTGGTTCCCACCTATGGCTTGATTGGCGCATCCGCCAACAACGACAACCTCGCAATATTGGCATCCTCGGGCATGATCTATCTAGTGGTGCGTGGCATTGCGGCGGGTTTCACCCCCCGCCTCATAGCCGGCATCTTCGCTCTCATTGGGATGGGGCTTGGTGCAAAAGCCACAACCTGGCCTGTGATCGCGGTGGTGATGCTTGCCCTGGTGGTGAATGGTGTCTCGTGGGGCATGACCAGGAGGCGGGCGGCGACCCTGACGGCGTCATTGCTGGGGGGCGCCGTTATCGTAGCCCTGTTGCTGGGTCCTCTAAGACCGGCAGTCGAAAGGACCTTCATGGTCGACAGCCTGGAGAAGACGCGTGGAGACTCTTCCGGTTTGAGCCTTGACCCTTCGGTCTTCGCGTTCCAGTTTAGAACCTTCTGGGCCACCTTCTACAATGACTCTGTCTGGCTGCCCTTCCCACTGTACTGGCTGCTCGCGACGCTCGGGTTGGCGTCGGCCTTTGGTCTGGTTACGCGGTGGATCAAAGTCAGGAAGATGGGCTTCATCGGCCATATGAGGGAGAGCAGCCGAAGCCCCTTTGCCCTTCAGCTTCTGGCTATGGCCGGAGTCATTCTCGCGGAATGGCTCATGTCCTTCGTGCGTTTCATTCTGTGGAACAGCTTCGTGGCGCCTGTGGATCAGTCGGCGATGTGGAATCCCAACTACTCGATAATGCTGGGGAGATTCTTGTTTCCGGCGATAGTGCCGATAGCGTTCTTCTTCGTGTGGGGATTGACGGCAATCATCCCCAATGGGTGGAGGTGGCAGGGGGCGCTGGCAGTGACCCTGTTCCTCCTGGCTGTGGATTGGACCTCGTTAGCACTGATTGTCGGTGGCTACAATGCCTGGCAATAGCCGAAAGAAACTGGGTGCGGAGGACACACCCCGAAGCCTTCCCGGACGCCGGATTGCCGCGTGCGTTACTCAGGGTTGTGAGTTGCTATTCTCCTCACCAACCTGATCACTGCAGCTGCAAGAAGCCCATAAGCTGCCAGCAGTGCGAGGTAGAAGCCTGGGTAGCCGAGAATCCCTGGCCTGGCGTGGGCCAAGTTGCTTGCCAGGACGGTCAGCATGTCGGCAAGGCGACCGTGCGAGTACGTCCGGAATACCAGATGAGCATCGAGCGGCTTCTCGTTAGCGTACGCTTCCCCCAGAGGGTATCCGTTGTGGTACATCATGAGTACATTGACAGTGTTCTCTCGGGGAACATCCTTGCCTTCTACTGAGAAGTACAACCGACGGCCAGCCGAGTCGGCGATAGGCTCGAAATCGAAGCTATACCATCTCTCGGCAAGGGTTCCCGGGCGCATGTCCCCAGCTTTGCCCTTGGGTAGGGCCGATATCGGCTCCTTTATCGTGCGCAGCGGT
>DAHXJB010000458.1:0-3085 GCA_027372455.1 Chloroflexota bacterium
TCATACAATAGCTAGCAGCTCTTCAACCCTGCCTACAACTGCCTGTTCCTTCAACAACAGGAGCCGCCTGCTGCAGACCACCTATCCCCTACCCCCAAGGCCGTTCCCCCCGCTATTTCCGCAATGGTTCATACACTACCGTTTTCTTATGCTTGCCGCGCTTGTGAAGTTGTGCTACCTTCCCTGCCATCAGGCGGCACTCCTGTAAGCTGGAGTTGTAGGACTCTAGGCAGAAGTGCCGCCTGGTTTTCATTCCCCCTCAATCTGACACAATTCTCCGCACACTACCGGTGAGCGGAGGTGAGAACCAGGGCGACTTCGGGGCGAGACGGGCCATCACGGCATCGGACGAAAAGACGGAATCCGGTGTATCCACGACCAGGACCCGGCCGTTCTCCATTACGACTATCAGATCTGCCCAACTGCGCGCCAGGGCAAGGTCATGGGTAGCCAGCACAACGGCTTTCCCTCGCGCAGCTAGCTCATGGAGGATGCCCAGAATCTGGTCTCGCATCCAAGGGTCCAGACTCGCTATCACCTCGTCGACGACGATAACGGACGGTTCCATCGCCAGTACCCCCGCCAGCGCCACGCGAGCCTTCTGGCCGCCGCTCAGGGCGTGGGTAGGCCTGTCCAACAGGTCGACAATCCCGCACTGGTCGGCAGCCACCTCAACCGCTCGGCGCGCCTCCGCCTGGCTGAGCCCCAGGTTGAGCGGGCCGAAACTCACATCCTGCATCACGCTGGCGCTGAAGAGCTGATCGTCGGGGTTCTGGAAGACGATGCCTATCTGCCGGCGAAGCTCCAGCAGAGACGCGCGATCGTACTTCACCGGCGCTCCCGCCAGGTAGATGCTGCCCCTGTCGGGCCGCAAGATGCCGTTGCAGTGCAGGAAGAGGGTCGACTTTCCCGAACCGTTCCGCCCCAGCACGGCGACCTTCTTTCCTGCCCACAGGCTCAGCTGAATTCCCCGCAGGGCCGGACCGGGGCTTCCCGGGTAAGAGTAGTGTACGTCCTCCAACCTCAGAATCGGGGTCAAGTTAGCACCCTCCCAAGCAGTAGAGTCGCGATGGCCGCCGATCCCAGCCACCACAGGGCGCAATCGGCGCGATAGCTAGTGGCAAGCACACGGAGGTCGCCGCAGGAACCGCGGCTCTCCAGCGCGATCTCCATCCGCCTGCTGCGATGGTAGGCGTCGACGAAAAGCCGACTGCCCAGCAACCCAAGGCTTGCCATCGAGTTACGGAAGCTGCTGTAGCCGAGTCGACTATCCTGAGCATTGTGCATCCTGTCCAGGCTCTCCAAGAGAATGAATATGAAGCGATAGGTCAGCATCACGATCTCGATCAGGAGAGCCGGCATTCGCATCCGGCGCAGCAACTCCACGATGTCGATGAAGGGGGTTGTGAGGACCAGGAAGTTCAGAGCCGCGACGCATCCCAGGGCGCGAGTGGCCAAGCGAAGGGCGAGGTCCAGGGATGCGGGGGTGGTCCCAAAGGCTAGCGGCCCGACCCGTATCATCCAGCCCATAGGTGGTGCAGTATCTAGCCCCACACTCACGGCGACTCCCAGAACCGCGAACATCAGAAAGGCGGCTTCGCTGAACAGCACGCGACCGTACACCCCCGATGGTAGCCCCGCCCAGAAGGAGACGAGTGCCCACATCCATCCGCAGGCCAGCAACCCCACCACGGGGCGATCCAGCAACAGGCAGAGGGACAGCACCAGCAGCACGAGCGCGCCCTTCTGGGCGGGATCCACGTCCCGCCCCCGGTTTGCATACACATGGCGGTCGATGACATGCATAGGTCGATCAGATCCTATCCATTGATCTTGGACCCCTCGGGCTCGCAGACTCTCTTCGGAGCTATCTGCTGCTCCGACCCGTCCCTTCTCTGCTCCCCCTTCTTGAGACCGAAGTAGTAGCCGATGACGCCGGCACCAGCCGCAGCCTGCAAGGCGAAGAGCATGCTTTCTATCTCGCTACCAGGCGGCGTCCAGACAGGTTGAAACCAGGGCTTCGCGTCCTGGTTCATCTCGCTGACTAGCTCGCTGGCGGCGTCGTCAGACCCGGAGAATTCCGCCCCAGAGTTGAAGGCGAGAGGGAACACCACCAGGAGCACCACGATGGCGATCATCAGCGTCGTGACTACCTTGTTAGTACCGCTTGTGGGCGAAGTTGACATCTCAGACTCCAGCAACATTCAGACTCTTCAACTCGGACGGCGCCGTCCCACGAAGGGTGTTGAATATGAGCACCGTCAGGATCCCCT
Source organism: Chloroflexota bacterium (assembly GCA_027372455.1). GTDB lineage: Bacteria > Chloroflexota > UBA6077 > UBA6077 > UBA6077 > JAJYNT01. Next base: position 2,274 of record DAHXJB010000458.1, read on the forward strand.
CGCTGACGGCCAGCGGGACCTGGGTAACCGCGAAGATGGTGGCGAACTTTAGGAAAGAGCCCATGATCCCCGTGACAGGGTCCGGGTAAGCCAGGGCGAGCTGCAGCGAGGTGACAACATAGGTCAGCAGGTCGGCCATGGCTGCGGCCAGAAAGACGGACAGCCAGGTTGGTGCCCAGCTCCGCAACCCAATCCAAATGGCCCAGGCCGCCAGCGGACCGACGATGCCCATGCTGACGGTGTTTGCTCCCAGGGTTGTCAGCCCCCCATGAGCCAGCAGCAAGGCCTGGAAGAGCAGGACGATGCCCCCCAGGAGGCTCATCACCGTTGGCCCGAAGAGGATCGCCCCCAAACCAGTACCCGTGGGATGGCTGGAAGAGCCGGTGACGCTGGGCATCTTGAGCGCGCTCAACACGAAGGTGAAGGCGCCGGCGGCAGCAAGCAATAGCCTGGTCTCGGGGTGCTCCGATACCACCTGCCGTATTCGACGAAAACCTAGGATCCAGAACGGGATGGCGACGCCGAACCACAGAACGCACCACTGCCATGGGAGGAAGCCCTCCATGATGTGCATCTGCGGCGGCATCGCCCATGTCACCTGAGCCGTGAGCAGCATCATGGCTGCCACCGCCCAACCCACCCTCTTCCAGAGTCCTGACCTACCTCGATTCCATACCATCCTCTGTCTCCTCCTCGCGTTCCGGTTTACACTCCACACCGTCTGGACACTGCCGTCTCCACGGGAAGTGCTCGTCAGTCGCTGACCCGCACGCCTGCTGCCGACAGCTCCATCTCTATGTCAGCTTCGATGC
>DAHXJB010000469.1:0-5277 GCA_027372455.1 Chloroflexota bacterium
CGTCGGAATTTCGCCGGCCCTATGCCGGGTACCAGACTGAGCCCCACCCAGAACGCCTTTGGATCCACGTCGATCACCTCTGGAAGGAGTTGGTCCCTTGGACCCGTCCAAGGGTTCGGCTCTTCTTCTATCTCCCTCATCGAGCGGTTGGGGATTGTAGCACAGAAGTTAATGGAGTGGTACGCAAAGTGATGGTGAAGGGTGGGCGTCACGTTTGTGGATGACCGCCAGCCAGTAGGCCGAAAAGCGATGCATCGGCCTGAGCCAGTGAGCGGGCTTTCGGAAAGGTGCATACAGCCAGCTCAAGGGCTTCCCGGAAATCTGACGCGCACCCGATGGTGAACGGGCAGCTTCTGCCCGACCCGGTGGCAACGCTGCCGGTGGTCGCCGTACTCGGAGACGAGTACGGGTTGTTGGGATTAGCTCTGGATCCGGCTTTCCAGGACAACGGCTTTCTCTACGTAATGTATACTCATGCGAACGGCCGGGGCCAATTGGTCAACAGGATCTCGCGGATGAAGGCGGAAGGGAACCAGGCGAGCGGGGAGACGGTGCTGCTGGACGGCATGCCCGGGGCGAACATCTACGACGGCGGAAGACTGAAGTTTGGGCCCGATGGCAAGCTGTACGCTACTACCGGGGATGCGACCAACTCGCAGAATGCCCAGGACCCCCACTCTCTCTCAGGCAAGATCCTGAGACTGAATCCCGACGGTACGATCCCCAGCGACAACCTCTTTCCCGGCTCCCCCGTCTACACCCTGGGCCGTCGAAACCCGGAGGGGCTGGCTTTTCAGTCCGGCACGGGCAGCTGTTCAGCACGGAGCACGGCCCGGTGAGTAACGACGAGGTGAAAGTAATCGAGGCGGGGAAGAACTGCGGGTGGCCTGCCGTTCAGGGGATCGCAGGGAGCCTCAACTACGTCGACCCGATTCTGGTCTTCGCATCCAGCGTGGCGCTCTCGGGGGCGACCTTCTACGACGGCAGCCGGCTATCGGACTGAAGCGGCAACCTCTTCTTCGCGACACTGCGGGGCCGGCACCTGCATCGTGTGGTGCTCGGGGGTTCTAGCTCGCAGGTGGTGTTGTCGGAGAAGCGGCTCTTCGAGGGGGCTTACGGACGGCTCCGGGACGTGGTCCAGGGACCGGAGGGCTACCTCTACTTCTGTACCAGCAACCGGGACGGTCGAGGCAACCCCACAGCAGAAGACGACCGGACCCTGCGGATCGTGCCCCAGAAGCCGATGGGGTGGCAAGGATACCCCTGCCCGTCCTCACCAGCCGGTACCTCGCCACGCTGTTTCCGACATCGCGGAATCGAGGCTTCAACCGGACATCGTTCTCGGCACCAGCTAAAGCCTCCACTACACAGGCGGCCGCGAAGTCGGAGCAGGGGGTAGTCCAGGCTGCACCCGCACAATCCCGAACATCAGCAGTGATCATGCTGACATCAGCCGCTGCCCAGCGGGAATGGTAGAATGAGCAGTAGTGTGAGTAGGCAACTCGCTCACCTCTTCATGGCCTCTGACCCACCTGTGGGAGTCAGACGGCCCGGTCAGGAGGTATCCCATGACAAGGCTCCCCGGTGAGCAGCCCCGTTCGGTACTCGAGGGCGAGCAAAGTGAAGTTACCCCGCTCCCGCCCATACTCCTTCCTTGTCTGTACACAATGCCCTATCTGTTCGCTCGTTGGTTGATGGAGCGCGGGAGGTCCATGGCCACCATACGGCTCCACCACGCTACCGATGGCGACAGGTGGGTATTCTGGGTCCCTCAGCCCGGCGTTGCCGGTCTGCGTCCAGAGGCTAGGGCAGCCGACAGAATGAGATTGAACATGATGGGCCGACACATGGGACCGGCCGGCCTGGCACGTGGTCAGATTCCCAATGTGGTCAGGTTGGATGTGCTGAAACTGGGAGCCGAGACGGCCCAGGTGACCGGTGTGTGCCAAGATCGTCGATTCCTCGGAAGCTTCCTGTACCTGCTGGAGGACGTAGCGGTCGCCTGGCCTGAGGCGAGAACTGCTGTAGATGATTACATCAAGGATATTGGCGAGAGCCCGGACCGATACCGGCGTCTCGTAACCGGCTCGGAGCAGGATGGGCCAGACGGCGGACCCGCACAGAATGACATCGAAGCTGAATCAGCCGCTATTCAGCGGCCTCTGGAGCATAACAGGATTTCCTCTGCGAAGGACGCTCACTCGGAAGACGTACGGGCGCGGGCGTTCCCGCCCGACCTATGCCAAATGCTCAAGCCGGGGTACGACGAACGGAGGCGTGTACAGAAGATCATCGAGTATCTTCGTGGGTCGAGCGCGCCAGTATCTGCCGACCAGATCAAAGCCGCGCTTCAATCGCATCCGGCCGTCAACGTCTTCCTTGGGCGCCACTACCGAAGGCTCGCTCGGAATGGCGATCTGACCGAGGATCTGCTGCCCTCGAATTGGGATGCCACCGAAGCAGATCTCAAGGACGTCCACGACCGAGTCGAGAACATGGATGCACATTTGCGACAGAACCCGGTTGGCCTTACCACGAAGAACCTCAGGGCCAACCTGTTCGCTGGTCTGGCCGAGATCGAAGGGTTCTATCACCTGGCCATGGACAAGAGCTTCGATCGAGTAGTTGCGCTTACCTTCACCCGAGGGAAGAAGGGCCCGACCCCCGACGCCTGCTGCTGGAAGGAGGGAAAGCCGCACCTGTTCGAGATGAAGTCGCTCTGGGCCTACGTCGACTACCGACAAGACCAACTCATGTCGCTGGCACCGGGCTGCTACGCCTTCGACACCAGCCCGGCACGGAGGATAGATCGACCTCAAGATGATGCCGATGCCGAGCCAGAGGGAACTGGCTCCGTCTCCGGTCGGAAGAACGTGGCCCTTCTAACCCGAACCGTGAATGGCCTGCTCGACGGAGCTGCAGCGCAACTCCATTCCTATGCGGATCGGATGGGCTACCGCGACTGTAAGAAGACAATACTGCTGGTAGGCACCGAGCGCGCCCCGGTCCTGCTCATCGTTCGGGCGGGAAGGGATATCGCTGCCGGTTGGCTGGGCAGACACCGTGATGAGATCACCGACGTCGAATGGTATTGGGGTGGAAGGAATGGCGAATCCTGGGAGTCGCTCCGCCGGACTCTGCCCGAGCCAATCTGATGCCTACACCCGAGGGTGGTAGATGATACTGTGTGCATCGCCCCACGGCACTGTGGTTCGCCTCAGCCTCAACTTCGAGGCTCCATACGTGCCGGACGATGCCTACGCCGCTGTCGTCCCAGCAGTACCTGGCTTGCTGCCCCCGAGCGGTTGCAGTGGGTGTGGAGACGAGGAGTTGACACGGCAGCTGTAGCCTCTTAGCCAGGCTTGTCAGCCATTGCCTGCTGAAGCATTCCAAGGATGCCCTCGGCCGCCTTGCCGACCTCGGGCCTCGTTACCATGAGTTGGCGAAGGTCGCTGATAGCTACCCTGATCTCGTCCGAGGACTTGGTCAAGGCGACTGCCCTACGATATTCGGCTTGGGCATCATCGAAGGCTCCCTTGGCTAGGAGTGCCAGGGCAAGGTTGAAACGCATCCCGGAGTCGGATGGGTCGATGCTGATCCCCCTAGCGCTTGCCTGCACCGACAGGTCGTACTCGTGCATCAGGTAGTAGGTCCATCCTAGCAAACGATGTGCGGGACCGAGGCTCGAGTTCAGGGCGATAGCCTGACTGAAGTCAGACGCCGCTTTGTGGTAGTCGCCGAGCATCCCGCAGCTGCGCCCGCGGCCTAGATAAGCTTCTGCGTTCTTCGGGTCCAAGGTGATGGCCTGGCTGTAGTCAGCGACTGCTTTCTCGTAGTCGGCCAGGCGACTGTATACCCTTGCTCGACTGCTGTAGGCCATCGCGTCACTAGGACGCGGAGTGACGACCTGGCTATAGTCGGCAATCGCCTTCGTGTAGTCGCCCATGGCCTCGTAGCTGATCCCGCGGAGAGAGTAGACCGTCGTGTTCTTCGGGTCCAGGGCGATGGCCTGGCTGTAGTCAGCGATCGCCTTCTCGTGGTCTCCGAGACTGCGGTATGCGCTCCCGCGAATGGCGTACACTAAGGCGTTCCTTGGGTCTAGGAGGACGGCTTCATCGTAGTCAGCGATAGCCTTCTGGTAGTCACCCAGGTGACGGTAAGTGTCCCCGCGACTGACGTAGACTGAGGCGCGCCCGGGGTCTAAGGATATCGCCTCATTATAATCGGCGATCGCATTCCGGTAGTCGCCCATTTGGCGGTAGGTATCCCCACGACCGACATGGGTATTGGCACCCTGCGGTTCCAAGACCGCAGCCCGGTCGTAGTCAGCAATTGCCTTCTGGTATTCGCCTAGCATTCTGAAGCTCCTTGCACGGGAAAGATAAGTCCCCGTATCCATGGGCTTCAAAGAGATGACTTGGCTGAAGTCCGCGACCGCCTTCTCATGGTCGCCCATGACCGCGTGGGTCATCCCTCGCATTGAAAGAATCAACGCATTCGTTGGGTCGAGGAGGACAGCTTGGTCGTAGTCAGCGATGGCTTGTTGGTAGTGACCCAGATCGCGGTAGACGCTCCCGCGTCCGACATAGGCCGCAGCACGCATGGCCCGATCGTAGTCAGTGATGGACTGATGTTGGTTGTCCAGATCTTGGTGTGCCCACCCGCGACTGACAAGACCTCCGGTGTTTTCAGGCTCTAAGACGATGGCATAATCGTAATCGGCAATCGCGCGCTGGTGGTCGCCCATCTGGCGGTAAGCGTCCCCGCGAATGACGTAGACTGAGCGCTGCCTCGGATCCAGGGCGATGGCTTGGTCGTAGTCGGCGATTGCCTTCTGGTAGTTGCCCAGCATCGCGAAGACGTTCCCGCGTGCAGAATAGATTCCCGGGTCTCTCGAACGAAGAGAGATGGCCTGGCTGTAATCATCGATCGCGTTTTGGTGATCACCCATACTCACACGGATGCTCCCGCGGATGGCGTAGGCCAAAGCGTCTCTCGGGTTCAGCGAGATAGCCCGGTCGTAGTCGGCGATCGCCCTCTCGGAGTTACCCAGGTCGCGGTAGGCACTCCCGCGACCGAGATAGCCCCCAGCGTGTCGTGGGTCTAGGGCGATGGCTTGGTCGTACTCGGTGATCGCTTCTTCGTAGTCCCCCAGATGGCTGTACGCGTCGCCGCGAGCAGCGTGACCGGGTGCGTCCTTTGGGGCGGTGGCAATAGCTGCGGTATAATCGGCTAATGCTTTCTCGTGGTCACCCATTCGCTCATACGCCATGCCTC
>DAHXJB010000478.1:0-2695 GCA_027372455.1 Chloroflexota bacterium
GATGGAGGAGCACCTTTCCAGTTGCGTGCACTGCCGGCGTGAGCTAGATAGCTGGCGCCAGGTGGAGGAGGCCCTGCGGCGATTCCCTGTGGTCGCGGAGCCCATCGGCTTCAGGGCGTCGGTGATGCAACGTATCGAACGAGACTACGCGCAGAGCCGTTCCCTGTTGACTAGGACTGCTTTCCTGTGGATCGATCTCGCCATGGGGATCGTTGTGTCCCTGGTGGCATCCATCATGGCAGTCGTGGCTCTGGTCGGTCTCGGCTTGGAGGATCTCATCTCTTTGGTCCGGAGACAGGAGGTTTGGGGGTGGCTCGACCTCTATCTTCATAATGCTTATCCCAACCTGCTGGTGGCCGGCTGGCTGCTCACCGGTGCCCTCGCCGTGGCTACCCTGGCCGTGGTCAGTGCCGGACCTCGTCGCAGGCGCGCTTGAGACCCCCACCAGTTCCTTCGTCAAATCTGCGCGGTGACGAGGAGGCCCACGATTTGAGGCTCTTCAAGGCTACACGATCGGCTGGCATACACCAGGCGACGATAGTTGGCAGCCGGCTGGTGCACGGCGAGCTATAGAACTGGTCTGTGCATTTTGCACAAAAGCGTTAGGCTAACTCTGAGCACTCGATACGTAGCCTGAGATGCCGACCTCCCTTAACATGCTCACTGTGAGTTCCGAGAGCTGTTGCGGAGGTGGCTACGATGTTGGTAGGTTCTCTCGTGGCGTTTGGCGTGCTGGTCGTGTCCTGGTTGTTCCTGCCGGCTGGACAGCCGCGCGACTAGACGGGTGTCAAGGTGTGTCAAGATTGCCTCTTGCGCACCTCGACAGGATCTGCTAAACTCTCCGGTGTCCTGGTGTCGTGAGCGAGGTGGTCCCACCCGTTCCCATCCCGAACACGGCAGTGAAACGCTTCAGCGCTGACGATACTGTGAGAGCGATCTTACGGGAAAATAGGTCGACGCCGGGACATCCTTTGACGAAAAGGGACCAACTTGGTTGGTCCTTTCTTTTTGCCCTCCGATGGAAGATCGGCGACGCAACAACCGTTCCCAACCCGCTAAGAAATGACGTGGTTCAGGACAGTGGTAACAGTTGTAGCGTCGCCCACAAGGGGCGACGTGGCTACCCGTCGGGGACAAGCCCCGACGCTACATGCGCCCACTATTGCCCTATCTACCCCGCGGTGTGAACCATGCCTGAGAAATCTGTCAGGCTGCCCTATCGGTGCGGCCGACAAGCCACCCGGGGTGGCGCTCCCAGTAAACGTCCCGGTGCGGATCGAGACGGAGATCCGCGACGATGGGGTCCAGGCTCTGGGATTCTGGCGCGGCGTCGGGCGGCGGCGTTAGACGGATCCCCCGTTGTGTGATCGCCGGTGCCTCCTCTCGATTCAGGAGGAGGATCGCTACGAACCCGCCAACGATCCAGATAGTGAACAGTATGTTGCCCACCATGACGGCCAGAGGTATCATCGTTCGCCTCCACCCAAGATGTTGTTGCCCTCATCCTCCAATGCAACATGCTTGCCAACATGCCGCGGTTGACGATCAACTCCCCGACTTGTACACATTTCAGTCTGTCTGCGCGGTCATCATTTAATTGGGTGGAGGGCTTGACTCTTTGGTAGGAGTTGCTAAAGTGGCGCCAACTTTGGGTGCAAGCGTTACTGGTCCGTCCGCCAAGTTTGCTGCACCTTTGCCCGCCGCTAAAGCAGCGGGCTGAGAAAACGAAGCCCGCTGAAGCGGGCTGGGACCGCCGGCGGAACGAGACGGCTTGGTCTTTTCAGCCCGAGGCTTGAGCCTCGGGCATGGCTCGCGAAAGTGCGTCCCACTTGACGGACGGACCACTTAGGGACTCCAGAATACCGGCAAGTTGCCGCTGGAGTAACCGAGCTTACTCCGGCTGGTCGAAGTGGGCAGGCAACTCCAGCAGGAAGGATAGGTCGGCTCCACTGTTGTATGGCTGGGGGGCCATCCCTCGTCGGAACAGCACCGCTCCGGTCTCTCCGTAGAGGCGAAGCTCCACGTCTCTTCGCCTGAGCCATGACCCTTCTCGCATGCCGAGCACGGGCACGTCGTTCTCCTCCAGGAATTGCTCGATCCTCTCCATCCGCGTCTCGCCCATGTGGGTGCTGCGCGGATCGGGGTCCAGGTAGTGCGGGTTGACCTGGAAAGGGATCAGGCCGAAGGCCCCGAGGGAATCCGGCTCCACTATCGGCATGTCGTTGGTGGTTCGTATGGTTGGGCAGGCGTGGTTAGTGCCGGCGCTGGAGCCCAGGTAGCTCAGTTCGCCTGCCTCGACCCTGCGCCTGACCGGCTCAATCAGCCCCAGCTGGCGGATGCTCTTCAGCAGCCGGAAGCTGTTGCCCCCTCCGACGAACAGCACCTCGGCCTGTTCGACTGCTAGCCTCGGGTCTTTGGTCGTGTGCAGTCCGACCACCGTGACCCCCAACGGCTTCAGGGCATTCTGGACCACCGTGAGGTAACCGTCGTGGTCCTTGAGGGCGTACGGGACGAAGTGCACGGTCTTCCGGCCGTTCAGGAACTCGTCGATGGCACCCATCGCGTGCTCCAGGTATCCACAGCCGTGGACTCTGGAATTGCTCAGTAGCAACAGGTCGTAGCTCATCTCGGTCTTCCTCATGTGGTAGCTGCCTCTCTTAGCTTCCTGATCTCGCAGGCGGCGACTCCTAGCGGC
>DAHXJB010000480.1:0-13263 GCA_027372455.1 Chloroflexota bacterium
GATGCCGAGCGGGAGGCGCTGCTGCGCCAGCAGGATGCCCTGGCGGGCATCGAGACCACCTCGCCGGCCGGACAGTTCTGGAAGTACGTCCAGAACGCCCTGGACAACAACACCGGCTGGTTCGGCGACTGGCCGCAGCCCAGGGGACCACAGAGTTCGTAGGCCGGCCACCCGGTCTTATTGGCGGCGAACACCTTCATAATGGAGACCGCGAACCCCGAGCCTCACGCCATGAGGCTCGGGGTTAACCGTTGCCCAAGATCGTGCCCATGGAGACTGTCCCAATGTGGGTAATGGCGTCGTTCCGCAATTCGGTGCCGTGGGGCACGTGACGCGAGCGAGCACAGCGTCACGCTTGTGCCCCGCCGCCCGCCGCGCGACCAGCGGCTCCCGTAGCCAGCCCCTTCAGTGGGCTTTGCTTTTTTCAGCCCTGCGGCTTTAGCCCGGGGCGACGCCGAGCGCCGTGTCCCCTTGCGCTTGCAAGATTTGGAGCGGTTTCTGCCCGCGACTGATCGCCTCTTCGGGTATGAATCCTGATGTGGGGATGGCCACGCTCCGGCTCGAAGGTGATTTCGGGGTGTCAGAGGGGACGCAACGACTAGTGAAACGCAAGACGGTGTGGTCCACCAGTGTGCGGTCGGTCGGCTATGACGAGTCCGATCAGGTTCTGGAGATCGAGTTCGTCAGCGGAGGGATCTATCGGTACTACGGGGTACCCAGAGAGGTGTACCAGCGGATGCTCGAAGCACCGTCCAAGGGTGCCTACTTCCTGCAGCACGTCAAGGACGAATACCAGTACAGCCGTGCCGCTTGAGCTTCGGGCCCCGCGGGCAGCGGCTCAGAGTGGGGCCTCCACTCAGAGAGCGACTGTTGATTCGTTGCGGTAGAATGTGGCCCTGCCACAATTAGACTTACCTGGTGAGGCCAGCCGTATGAACGAGGATAGCTCCAGCGGCGAAGAAACCGGTAAGCTGCCGCACATTCTCCGGTACTGCCCCCTGGAACCGGGGGAGCCCGTTTCCTGGGAGGAGTGCGCTCGCTGCCCACTCCGTCCCGATCCGCCCCTGACCCAGTGCTCCAGTAGCCGTGGGAAGCCGAAACCGCGGCCACGCGGCTTCTGGGACCAGGAGGTTCCGTAGCTTTCTAGCTCATGGTATAATATTAAGAACCTGAGTAAGCGGTTGGTGATCCCCCCGTTAAGTCCCTTCTCGATGCCGTGTCGCGTGGAGAGACTCTCTTCGGCTCTTCGAAGGCCGGGATACCAGCGTTGGACGAAGGAGCCACAGCGCAATGAGACCCAGCATCTCTGCTTTCTTCCCGGCCTACAACGATGCAGGCACCATCCCCAGCATGGTCATCGCCGCGGATATCACCCTTCGATCCCTGACGGACGACTACGAGATCATCGTGGTGAACGACGGCAGCAGCGATCACACCGCCGAGGTGCTGGAGGAGTTGAAGCGGAGCTATCCGCGGTTGAAGGTGGTGCACCATGAGAATAACCGCGGCTACGGCGGGGCCCTGAGGACCGGCTTCGCCAGCGCCAGCAAGGAGCTGGTATTCTACACCGACGGGGACGCCCAGTACGATCCCCGAGAGATGGTGCTGCTTGTGGAAGCCCTGACCCCCGAAGTGGATGTGGTCAACGGCTACAAGGTGAAACGCTCCGATCCTCTCCACCGGGTAATCATCGGCAAGCTGTACCATTGGACGGTCAAGACTGCCTTCGGGTTGAAGGTGCGAGACACCGACTGTGACTTCCGGCTGTTTCGTCGAAGCGTCTTCGACAAAGTGCGGCTGGAGCGGAACAGTGGGGTGATCTGTGTGGAGATGATGAAGAAGGTGCAAGATGCCGGCTTCAACATCGCTCAGGTCCCGGTGAGCCACTTCCATCGCGCTTACGGCCACTCGCAGTTCTTCAACTTCTCCCGGGTGTTCCGAGTCGGCATAGATCTGACCAAGCTCTGGCGAGAGCTGGTGCTGGAGAAGAGCCTTAGCCAGGGTAGGGCCGAGACGGCAGCAGCGCCAAGAGAACGATGAGTGCCCTCGCCGACCATGAGAGCTTCTACCGAGGTCGCTCTGTTCTGATCACCGGGGGGCTGGGATTTCTCGGGAGCAATCTGGCCCACCGCCTGGTCGACCTGGGAGCCGACGTCTTGCTGGTGGACTCCCTGGTGCCAGACTACGGGGGCAACCTGTTCAACGTCGCCGATATCCGCGAGAGGGTGCGGGTCAACGTCGCCGATATCCGCGATGAGAACAGTATGGACTACCTGGTTCGGTGGCAGGAGATAATCTTCAATCTGGCCGGCCAGGTGAGCCACGTCGACAGCATGCGTGACCCCTACACCGACCTCGATATTAACTGCAGGGCTCATCTCTCGATCCTCGAGGCCTGTCGAAAGTTCAATCCTCAGGTCAAGCTGGTGTATGCCAGCACCCGTCAGATCTACGGTAAGCCTCTTCGCCTACCTGTCGACGAGATGCATCCCAAGCGGCCCACCGACGTGAACGGCATCAACAAGATGGCCGGAGAGTGGTACCACATCCTGTACAACAACGTCTATGGGATACGCGCCGCGTCACTCAGACTCACCAACAGCTACGGCCCGCGGCAGCTGATGAAGCACAACCGGCAAGGCTTCATTCCCTGGTTCATCCGTCAGGCCATCGATGGAGAGGAGATCCTTCTATTCGGGGATGGCAGCCAGCTCAGGGATTTCACCTTCGTGGATGATGCGGTCGATGCCTTTCTGATGGCCGGGGCCAACCCGGCGGCAGATGGCGAGTTCTTCAATCTGGGCGGTGCAGGACCTGTCAGCCTCAAGCAGTTCGTCGAGCTGCTGCTGGATGTGGTGGGTCATGGCAGCTACCGGTTGGTGCCCTTTCCGCCGGAGAAGGTTTCCATCGACATCGGGAGCGTCTACTCCGATTACCGAAAGATCCATGATGCCCTGGGCTGGGAGCCGCGCATATCCCTGCGGGACGGCCTGCGGACTACCGTGGATTACTACCACCAGAACAAGGAACACTACTGGTAGGGAGATCTATCCCCTCTCCCTCTGGGAGAGGGTGAGTGCACCAATGCTTCTCCCTTACCCCGACTATCTCCCCTCAGAAAAGGGAGCGGCGAGGTGGTGGCTATGCGCATCGAGTTCAACGATCTGAAGCCTCAGCATCGGGAATTGCGCGAGGAGATACGGGCCGCGGTTGAGCAGGTGCTGGACGATGGTTGGTTCATCCTGGGCCGGCAGGGGGAGGCCTTTGAGCGTGAGTTTGCGGGCTACTGTGGAGTCGCTCACTGCGTGGGAGTGGGTTCCGGAACGGAGGCGATCCATCTCGCGCTTGTAGCCGCCGGGGTTCAGCCCGGCGACGACGTGGTGACATCCTCATTGACGGCGGTGCCCACCTGCTCTGCCATCACCTTCGCGGGGGCTCGTCCGCTGTTTGTGGATGTCAATCCTCGCACCTTCACCATGGATCCGGAGAAGCTGGAATCGGCCATCACCCCCAGAACCAGGGCAATCCTTCCCGTGCATCTGTACGGACAGGCGGTCGACATGGACCCAATCCTGGAAGTGGGGCGGAGCCGTGGGATCCCCGTAATCGAGGATGCTTGTCAGGCCCACGGGGCCGAGTACAAGGGGCGTCGCACGGGGTCGTTGGGGATGATGGCGGCGTTCAGCTTCTATCCCACCAAGAATCTCGGAGCGAGTGGCGATGCTGGCGCGGTGGCCACCAATGACTCCGAACTTGCCGACAAACTGCGGCTGCTGCGGAACTACGGTCAGAAGAAAAGGTACTATCACGAGATCAAGGGGTTCAACAGCAGGCTGGACGAGATGCAGGCGGCGATCCTGCGAGTGAAGCTGCGCCACTTGAACCGATGGAACGAACTGCGGCGGACCAAGGCGAGACTTTACGACTCTCTGTTGCGGGAGGTGGTCCGACCTATTGAGGCCGACTACGCGAGGCACGTTTATCACCTCTACGTTGTACGCAGCCGTCGGAGGGACCAACTTCAGCGTTTTCTGGCCGAGCGCGGGATAGGTAGCTTCATCCACTACCCTGTACCGGTTCACCTTCAGGAGGCCTATCGGGATCTGGGGCTCTCTCGGGGCTCCTTGCCGGCTACCGAGCTGTGCGCCGATCAAATCCTGTCGCTGCCCCTATATCCCGAGTTGCCAGACGAGCAGATCATGGAGGTGGCTGAGGCCATCAACCAGTTCGGATAGGAACGGCATCCCCGGTCTTCCTTCCCTAGACGGCATAGATACTTGCACCAACTGTGTATAATGGGCTCAATTTCTGTTTGGGGTATGCAATCGGTTTGACCATGAAGCTGCGATTGGTCCTGCTCTTCGCCCTGCTGTTGATTGTGCCCGCCCTCTCCTCTTGTTCCTCCCAACCATCACCCTACACTGTCATGGAGAGCTACCTCAAGGCATGGGAGGAATCCCGCTACGGCGACATGTACGACCTGCTGTCCACCGCGTCGCAGGTCAGCATCCCGCGAGACAAGTTCATCCAACGCTATCAGGCCATCACCGAGGGAAGCACTATCTTATTCGTCAAGACAAGCTTCACCAGGGACGACCAGCTAGCCAAGGCCGAAAAGCAGGTCAAGCTGCCTTTCAGCGTCGTCATGACGACCGGCCTGCTCGGAGAGATACGGGAAGACAACGTCCTCCCTTTGGTGTACGAGCAGGACAAATGGCACGTGGACTGGAGCCCTTCTCTGATCTTCAAGGAGTTGAGCGGAGACAACCGGATCCTATTCGAGCCCGAGAACCCCGTGAGGGGCTCGATCCTGGATCGAAAAGGGCGACCGCTGGCCACAAACGGCACCGTGGTATCCGTGGGGGTGGAGCCTGGACAGATCAAGGACGAGGCTGGCGTGCTCTCCGCCCTACAGCAGCAGTTGCAGATCGAACCCGATCGGGCGAAGAAAGCCTACCAGAGCGCCCGGCCCGATTGGTTCGTTCCCTTGAAGACACTGTCGGTTGATCAGGCCAAGGCGGCCTACACAAAGATTGGGAAGATCCCCGGCGTGATCTTTCGGGACGAGACGGCCCGCGTCTATCCCAACGGGCCGGTGGCTGCAAACGTGATCGGCTATATGAGCAAGGTCACGGCTGAGGACCTGAAGACCCTGGTATCCCGGGGTTATGGGGAAGACGATCTGGTGGGACGGGCCGGTATCGAGGGGTGGGCCGAGAAGACGCTTGCCGGTGAGAAGGGTGCTAAGCTTAGTGTGGTGACGCCGGACGGCAAGACGGTGAAGGTGATCGCCGAGAAGCCGGCCAAGAACGGCCAGGATGTGCAGCTCAGCATCGATCTGGATCTCCAGAAGCAGGCGGAGCAGTCGCTGGGACCTCAGGCCGGCGGCGTGGTTATGATGGACGTTAAGGACAACAGCATCCTGGCGCTGGCCACTTATCCCAGGTTCGACCCCAACCAGTTCATCCTCGGTTTCTCCGATGCGGGCTGGAACGAGCTGAACAACGATCCGCTCAATCCCTTCCTGGATCGGCCGGTGGCCAGCACCTACCCAATCGGTTCCGTGTTCAAGGTAGTGACCATGGCTGCGGCCCTGGATAAGGGGGGCTTTACCCCAAACAGCCCATTCTACTGTACCGGAAAGTGGGACGGCCTGGGGAATGGCCAGATCCTGGGAGACTGGCTGCCCCAGGGACACGGCCATCTCGACCTCTCTGAGGGGCTCGAGGAGTCTTGCGACGTCGTCTTTTACGAGTTGGGCAAGAAGCTTGACTCCATAGATCAGAATCTGCTGCCGACCTACGCGAGAGGTTTCGGTTATGGCAAGCCGACCGGGCTGGTGGGTTTGGCCGAGGCCGCGGGCCTCGTCCCCGATCCCGCCTGGAAGCAGGCGAACAAGCACGACAACTGGTACCTGGGGGATTCGGTTAACCTCTCCATAGGCCAGGGTTACTTCCTGGCCACTCCTCTTCAAGTGGCCAACTCCTACGCCGCTGTTGCCAGGGAGGGCAGCCCGATGACGCCCCTTCTGGTGCTCAAGAGTGGCGATCAGAGCTTTCAGTCTCAGCCGAGGGGCGCACTGCCCACCTCCAAAGCCACACTGGATGTGGTCCGGCAGGCGATGAAGGGAGTGACCGCCGATTCGAAGGGTACGGCCTACTACGCCTTCCAGGGCTCCAGGCTATCGGTGGCGGCCAAGACCGGCTCCGCCGAGCAATCTCAGAGTACTGATACTCACGCCTGGTTCGCTTCTTTCGCCCCCGCGGATAATCCCGAGATCGTCCTGCTGGTGATGGTTGAGGCGAAGGGCCACGGCGCCGAGGTGGCTGCCCCCGTGGCACGTAAGATCCTGGATGGGTATTTCGAACAGTGAGCACCCCAGAGCCGCTGCCCAGCACCCGGTACCCCAAGCGAGGCAAACGCCGCCAGAATCCTCGTTTTGTTCACCCCAGCGAGGAGGGGTTCGCCCGCATACTCGATTTCTACCGGATCAAGTGGGTGTACGAGCCGAAATCGTTCCCGTTGCGATGGGAAGGGGACAGGGTCACGGAGATGTTCACCCCCGATTTCTATCTGCCAGGGCTGGATCTGTACGTGGAGCTCACCACGATGAAGCAGAGCCTGGTCACCCGGAAGAATCGGAAGCTGCGAGAGCTTCGGGAGTTGTATCCCGACGTGAACATCCGACTGCTCTACCGAAAGGACTACCAGAGCCTGCTGGACAAGTATGGCTACAGATCCCTCACTCCTAACACCCTGGAGAACATCGACCACGTCCTGCTCAGCGCCGAGGAGATCCAGCGAAAGGTCCAGGAGTTGGCCCTTCAGATCTCCCGGGACTACGCGGGGAAGACCGTGAGGCTGGTGGGCATTTTGAAGGGAGTCGCCTTCTTCATGACGGACCTGATGAGGCAGCTCACCGTGCCGGTGTCGACTGACTACATGTTCATCACGAAGTATGCCCGCAACGGCTCCCACTCCGATGCGGTCCGGATCCTGAAAGACCTGGATCACCCGATCGATGGCGAGGACCTTCTGCTGGTGGAGGATATTGTCGATACCGGCTTCACTCTCCGTTACATCCTGGGCTATCTGCGTGCCCGCAACCCTGCCAGCCTTCGGGTGTGCACCCTTCTGGACAAGCGGGCCAGGCGGATTGTGGATGTGCCCCTCGACTACTCGGCCTTCGAGATCCCGGACGAGTTCGTGGTGGGTTACGGCCTGGACTACCGGGAGCTGTACCGCAACCTCCCATACATCTGCGTGCTGAAACCGGAAGCGTACCGGGAGTAATGCACCCCTTGGGAGAGGGAGTCAGTGGTAATGCCTTTCCCAGAGGGGGAGAAGCGTCACTTCGGCGTAGGCATGAAGTGCCCCCGGGGCCGCTTTCCCAGGGTGTAGATGGTGGAGGTCTTCAGCCCGGCAACCGAAGTGAAGATAGGGACGTATACACTGAACACCAGCCAGAATAGGAACAGTTCCTGAACCCTCTGACCGCGCCGCCGGTTTCCCAGCACGAGATCCCGATCACCCAACACCTTCCAGAAGACCACGAGGCCGAGCAGGCTTACCAGGGTCAGGCCGATGGTAACGGCCGGCCTGAGGGTGTCGTAGGTGAAGACCATCAGGTTCGGGTCCACCAGCGCCGAGGCTGCGATCAGTCCATAGCCCGGCATCATCGTCATCGTGTCCCTTTCGAGCCCGTTCCACAGCCGGTTGAGGGCAAGCCACAGCCGGCCCTTGGAGGAGGCCTCGACGAATTCGTCCAGCGGCCCTTCTCGCCACCGGGCACTCTGCCTGAAGAGCGCGCGGTAGCTGCGCCAATAGGCCTCCAATCGTTCTCTCTTAGTGTCTTGCTGGCCGGTAGTCATCACGGGATAGACCCAGAGTGGAACGGGCAGGCCGTTAACCCGGAAACTCCGGCCGTACTTCATCTTGAAACGCAACTCGATACCGGAGTCCTGACTATGGGAGTTGGTGGGCCAGAATCCAACGCTTTTCAGGGTCTCCAGGCTGGCCGCCGCGCCTGTGAAGGCGATCTCCGGCTTTCTGTTCCAGCCGAGGGTGAGGACCGAGGTGCCAATCGCGGCGAGGCGGCTGTGGAGAGGTGCCTTCCAGTATTCGGTGGTGAACATCACCGCCGGTTGGTAGGCTCTCAGATCCCGATTCCGGTCGGTGACGAAGGTGTAGACCAGACAGGGCAGATATTGGGGGTCAAACAGGGTATCGGCGTCGAAGTCGGCGACGATCCAGTATCGCGGATCGATGCCGTCCCGGACGGACTCCAGGTAGAGGGCACGTCCCACATAGTTCATGGCTGTGGATGGTCCCGGCAGCGTATTGGCCTCAGCCGGATGCTTGATCTGCCGAATGGCTAACCGTCCCGCGAACTCCTCGGCCAGCCTGTCTACAAGGGGAGGGGTAAAGGGATCGTCCTCCTCGGTTGCGAAGAGCACCTCCACATTGGCCAGCTTGCCCTGCTTCTTCGGCCAGTTAGAGGCCTCGATGGAGATCATGGTATCCCTGAGCATCTCGAGATTCTTCTCGCGGTAGGCCCGTATCATCAGGGTAACCCGGCAGCCACGCCAATCCGGGATATCCTGTTCGAGGGTTTCGAGCCGCCGCAGCCAGTCCTCACCGCGGGCCATTCTCACCCTGTGCTGGTTCGGCAGTGCTCTGAGTCCGTAATAGGAGTTTCGCGCGGCGAAGTAGGCCGTTGCCAGCGCTACAAGACCGATTCCCATTAAAGGGGAGAGCAGGGTGAGCCAAATGGGAGCTAGGATCACCAGCCAGCTAATCAATCCTGGAAGCCGTTCCCATGGGCTCACGACGGCTTTGGAGATCTCCTCGGTAGGGGTCTGGACGGCCTCAAGCTGGCCAAGCCTGTCACGTATCATCGTGCACTCCAACTGTTCGATATCCGGGTCTACCTGGGTTAGCCCGCCGTCGGGTTGTCCCGCCAGCCCTCCGCTGGTTCGGTTGGACGCCATGGGCTAGAGGACCTCGATCTCTGCGCTCCAAACTCGCCGCCGACAAGAACTGCCCGGCCCAGGAGCGAAGGCGACCGCGTTTGCGCCGTTGCTCAAGGGGGGGCAAGAAATATGCCAATTTGGTCGAGCGCGGGTGCAATGGCACTAAATGGAGAATAAAGCTGAGCTGAGAGGCTTGCACTACACTAATCTTCAATTAATGTAGTGGGCTTGTAGCAGCAGTCGTTACCTGCTATCATCGGCGCTCAGTAATCCTGAGCACCACGGGATCCTCGCCGCACCACTTCTCTTCCCCGTACCAGTAGGCGGAGGTCACGATGGCCTTTCCCTTGGTGATCGTGGGACCGCTTCTTCGTCTGGGGCTGTTGGCCTTCTTGCTCAACCTCCAGGCACCCATTCCGCCTGCCCGCCCGCTCGACGTGAAGGTCAGTTCCGCGAGCTACGAGGTCGCCGGATCCACCAGTAGGAGGCTGTTGGTGGTGGACGGCAAGCCGTTCGTTCCCATGGGCGTTACCTACCACTTCATCTACCACAGAAGCAGCTGGGACGACGACCTTCAGCAGATGCGCGATCTCGGGTTGAACACGGTGCGCATCGATGTGGCATGGAGAGATGTGGAGCCGGTCCTGCCGGGCCACTACCGTTTCTCCGTACTTGACGGCTTTCTCGACAGGGCCGCAAAGTACGGGCTGTACGTGGTGGTGGTGTTCTCTCATACCACCCAGGACTTCAACACCCCGCTCTGGTATTGGCCGTGGTACTTCGAGTGGAGCTCCGTCGATCAGAATGGCGACCGCCCTCTGGACGACCTCCCCTGCATCAACTATCCCGGCTACCGGCAGTTGCTGGGAGACTACATAGGAGCTACGGTAAACCATATCAAGAACCATCCGGCCGTCCTCGCCTATCAGGTGCTGAACGAGCCCCGTTACGACACCAACCGGCTGTACGACTACAATCCATACTCCGTGGCTGCCTTTCGGGGTTGGCTACAGAAGAAGTACGGGTCCGTCGCGCGGTTGAACAAGAGCTGGTCCACCAGCTACAGCTCCTTCGGATCGGTGCAACCTTCACACGGGGCCGACGGCGACCAACCGCTCAAGGGTGCCCAGTTGAAACGGTGGTCCGATTGGCGGCAGTTCGGCTACGACGACTTGACCGACTTCATTGGGGGGTTGGTCAGGACCATCAAGCAGGCTGACGCCCGCCACCCGGTTATCGTCGCCGAGATGGCCTGGTGGTGGTGGGGGGAGCAGCCGTACACCGGCGTCTCTCCCCTGCAAATCTACCGCGATGCGGATATCGTCGGGTACGACCTGTATCCTGACAGCACAAGAGATGCGAGCTACTTCTTCCTCACCTCGGACATGCTCTATCGTTACTGGCAGAAACCCGTATGGGTGATGGAGCTAAACAGTAAGGATGGGAGTCCGAGTGGGGAGGAGGCCCAGAAGTTCGTCTCTCAGGCCCTCGATGGCGGAGCAAGCGGGATATTCTACTTTGAGTGGAACGACAACTGGCAGGACGGGGGCAACTACGGCGTACTGGACTCCCAGGGGGTTAGGAGGCCGCAGTATGGGGCTCTGGCATCCATGCTGCGCTGGTTCCGAAGCAAAGAGGAGAGCCTGGCCATGGCCGCACCGCCCAAGCCCGATCTCTACCTGGTGTGGCCCAGCTCCGAGATTGCCCAGCTTTCGGGCACCGAGTCGCCGGCGTGGGCCATCTACCTCACCGCTCGTAGGATAGCGGAGGGTGGATTGAGGATTGGCCTCGTGGCAGAGGAGCTGATTCATGCCGTGGATCCAGCCAAGCTTCTCACCCTGAGGAACGGCCAGCTCGAAGGAGGAAAGGGGCAGCCCGGCCCGCGGCGTCCCTTTGGTGGCGGTCCACTGATATCCGACGGTGGTGGTTGACGGCGGCAACTACTGAGTACCCGCAAGTCCCCATTTCTCCATTCAAGAAGTCCCCAGAAGTTGGCGAACGGATCACTGAGCCGATCGCCAGAAACTGACAGCTGAGAGCTTTCACCCCCTGTGCTATCATTGATGGTAGATTAGCAGGGGGTAATACCGCGTGCAGATCGCCATCATTGGCTTGCCCCTGTCGGGCAAGACCACGGTTTTCAATGCCCTCACCGGGGCACGGGCCAAGACCGGAGGTTACTCCGCCTCAACCGACGCCAACGTGGCGGTGGTCCAGGTGCCCGATCCTCGCCTCGAGGAGCTGGCCAAGATCTTCAAGCCGAAGAAGGTAATCCACGCCACCGTGGAGTACGTGGATGCGGGCGGTGTGGTGAAGGGCTCCTCCAAGGAGGAGGGGATTTCTGGCCGGTTGTTGAACCAGATCAGCAAGGCGGATGCCCTGCTGAACGTGGTTCGAGTGTTCCGGGACGAGTCGGTCCCTCACCCGGAGAGCTCTGTGGACCCGGCTCGCGACGTGGCCTCCATGGACTTGGAGTTGACCTACTCAGATCTGGCCATCATCGAACGCCGCATGGAGCGACTGAAGGAGTCGGTCCACAAGGTGAAGGCCCAGGAGCGAGAAGCGGGGGAACGGGAGATGGAGCTTCTCTCCCGCCTGAAGGCCAATCTGGAGAAGGAGATCCCCATTCGTGCCCAGCAGCTCACTGATGAGGAGCAGTTGGTCATCAGGCCCTTCCAGTTTCTCACCGCGAAGCCGCTACTTCATCTGCTGAACCTTGACGAGGAGCAGCTTCCGCGGGCGGAGGAGATCCGGAACGAGATAAGCGAAGGGTACGAGGTGCCCCGAACCGCCTTCACCTTCCTGGCCGGTAAGGTGGAGGCTGAGGTGGCCGAACTGGATCCCGAGGAGCGACGGCAGTTCCTGGAGGCCATGGGCGTTGCCGAGGCCGGAGTGGATCGGGTAATCGCCCTTTCCTACCAGCTGCTGGACTACGTCTCCTTCCTTACAGTGGGGCCGGACGAGGTTCGCGCCTGGACGATCCGACGAAACACCCCCGCGCAGCAGGCGGCCGGGGTCATCCATTCGGATCTGGAGCGGGGCTTCATTCGAGCAGAAGTGGTGCGCTACTCCGACCTGATGGGTGTGGGAGGCAGCATGGCCGAGGCCCGGAAGCACGGCCTGCTGAGGCTGGAGGGGAAGACATATCCCGTCCAGGACGGCGACATCATGAACGTCCTGTTCAACGTCTAACTGCGTCGTTCCCTAAATACCGTACGGTCGCCATCACCGTCATGCCCGCGCAAGCGGGCATCCAGGGTCTGCTCCGTGCCTTGGTGACTTGGACCCCCGCTTTCGCGGGGGTGACGAAGGGAGGCGGGGGTGACGCGTGGGGAGGTTGTTCCGGTAACCCACTTATGGAACGACGCACTAACGCAAGTGCTCGGTGCTGAGTGCCGAGTGCTGAGGTGTCCCCAGCTTCTCTATTCTCCCTCTCCATCTGGGAGAGGGTTGGGGTGAGGGTGAGAGTGAAGAATATGCTGATCAAGGCGGGCGACGTGACGGCGACCGCCGAGTTGAACGACACGAAGACGGCCGAGGCCATCTGGTCAGCCCTGCCTATCGAAGCCAGGGCCAGCACCTGGGGGGACGAAATCTACTTCTCCATTCCGGTCAAGCTGGAAACCGAGCGAGGGCAGGAGGTGGTGCAGCTGGGGGAACTGGGCTACTGGGCGCCGGGCCGCGCCTTCTGCATCTTCTTTGGTCCCACCCCCGTCAGCCGAGGCAACGAGATCCGTCCAGCCAGCGAAGTCACGGTCTTCGGCAAGGTGGATGGGGACCCGAAACAGTTCAAAAAGGTCCCCTCCGGGGCGAAGATCACCATCGAGCGGGCGTAGCCCGTCGGCCGTCGACTATTCGACCTCGATCTTGGTGGACCGTCGGCGCGGCTTCTCCTCCCGCTCCAGCCGGCCTATCACGGCATCCACGAGGCTTCGCAACGCCAGCATCTGCTCGTGCCGGGCTGCCCTCATGTGCTCTCGAAACTCTCCCGGAACCAAACTGGTGAGCCGTCTCTTCATCGTTCCGGGCCTGTTCTCGCGTATCCAGGAGACCAACTCGGAGGGTCCCTCCAGACTGATCTTGATGGTCAGGACCCTCTCCTCGTCCATGTCTAGGTCGATGTCTTTCGTTCCCGTCTCCGCCATGGTGCACCTCCCAATCTAGAAACTCAGTAATCGCCGGGCCCGTGTCATGCTGCCGGTATGAAGCGAACCTTGAGGATGTTCCCATCCAGTTTGGCCCCGCGAACTTCCATCCCTATCAACGCCCGGGGCAGGATCAGGGTGCGCCT
>DAHXJB010000513.1:0-18426 GCA_027372455.1 Chloroflexota bacterium
GGGCGAGCTCTGCCACACCCCAGTCTTTGGTGACGACGATGACCATGCCCACGGGCTTTCGGGCCTGCTCCGCCTTTGCGCGCAGAATCAGCTGTCTATCGGTGCTGATGGCGTCGTTTGCGGGACCTGGGATGAGGCGGAAATTGGTGCCGGAGCGTCCCAGTCGAACTTCGCCGGCGCCAATGCGCCGCATGAGCGGCTCCAGGGTGGCGAGAGCCAGGAGGGCCGGGCCGGTCAAACCGCGTTCACGCGATCTGGACAGACCTCGCAACTCTCGCATGACCTCGGGGATGACGACTACAGTCACCCGGCGGGTGGGCAGTCTATAGTCCTCGCCCCTCGGGCAGTCCAGCAGGATGTTGGTGTCGAGGTAGAGGATGGCCGGGCGCAAGGTGATCCCTCCCTAAAGGAAGTATAACATGCTGGTTGAGCCGGAGCCCGATCCTCTCGATCTCCTGTGGCTCAGGCTGCCAGCTTCTCCTGATCCCGCTCCTCCGACCCTGTCTGGATCGCAACCACCGCGGGCAGTTCTGCTTCCTCGTCATCTCCGTGCCCGAATGGCAGGGAGCGGATCCTCCGGAGAGCTATCTCCACGGGCAGCAACAGCAGGGCCAGAGCCATTAGATAGGACCACAGCGGCTCCCACCCCGGAGTTGACGGCATGCCCGATCGACTGAATGCGTCGGCCGGGTTCTGGGTGCTGCTGCCGCCGGTCATGGCCGCGATCTCCTTCAGCAGGCCATCATTGCTGCCCAGGTCCTGGAACTCGGGCGCCGGTGAGATGGCGTAGCCGCTGGTCTCGGATCCGAGGCTCTGACCGTCGCGACTCTGCTGAACCTCCACCCTGTAAACGCCAGGGTCTCCCGCCGGCAACGTGGCCTGGTAGCGGCCCGGGGCCGTCTGGCGAAGCTGCACGCTTTGCTGCTGTCCACTCGGGCTGTAGATAGTGGCTCGCGTATCGGCCAGGTCGACGAACTGCCCGTTCTTGTCCACGCTATCCGCGGTGATGGTAACCTGCTCGCCATCTACTTGCGTGGTGATCTGGAGCGCCCGGTTGATCGGCGGTGCCATGGTCCATCGCACCGCCTGATCCCACAGCCGATTGAAGCTGGGCTGAGCCAACCACTGAGCCGACCACACCCCCTGGGCGTCGGAGGTCCATGCGACCACCCTGCCCAAGCCATACTGCCACTGGGATAGCAGAGGGTCTCCCTGGCTCGACTTCAGGACCACGGTGGCCGAATCCTTCGCCTTGGTGGCCACGTAACCGGATAGGGGTGGCATGTCGTTCCGGTTCATTCCTCGAAGCACCGGGCTGGGTGACACGAACTGGGGATTCACCTGGCCGTTCACCTCCGCTACCTTGGTCGCCGCGGCCACCTCCCGGTACACGATCTTCGGTATGTCGTTGAGCCGTTCCGTGAAGTAGTACCGGCCCTGTCCCAGACTGGCCAGCTCCGAGAGCCACTGCTGGTCGGCATCGCCGCCGATCCCAATGGTGGACAGGGTGATATTGGCATCCTTCATCTTCTGCATCAGATCCTTGTAAGGACCTTTCCAGGACTGCCCGTCGGTCATCAGGGTGATGTGCTTGGTGGTGGCCTTCATCCCCAGCATTGTGTTGTAGGCCGTCTGGAGGGCGCTGTAGATGTCGGTGCCACCGCTGGCCTGCAGGCTGGAGATCTGGTCCCGGATACTGTTCAGATTGTTGCCAACCTGCTGCGGGGGCACGACGAAGGTGGGATCGGTATCGAAGGCTATGACCGCTATCTGATCGTTCGGTTTGAGGGTGGAGATCGCTTGGCCGGCCGCTTCACGGGCCATGGCAATCTTGGTGACACCGTTGCTCTGGTCGTCCATGCTGCCCGACTTGTCGATCAGCAGGATGAGCGCTATGTTGCCGCGATCCCTGGATAGCGGCGATTCAGAGGAGACTGGCAGCACGTCCTCGAGTGGTCCTCCCAGATAATCCCCCAGACCGTAGCTGGACTTCCCTCCTACTACCAGCAAACCCTTCCCCTGGTCCCGGACGTAAGATTGAAGCGTCGTCAGCTGGTCAAGGGATAGGCTGGTGCCCGAGATGTCATCCAGGACCACCGCGTCGTATCCCGTCAGAAGGGACATCTGTATGGGGAATTGGGCCGGGGCGATTTGCGTTACCTGAAGCCCCGACTGAACCATCTCTTGCAGGAGATGATTGTTGCCGTTTTCCGGATGGTTTTCCACCAGCAGCACACTTCCCTTAGGCTTCACAACCAGGCTGCCGAAAGCCTGGTTGTTCTGCTCGACGGTGTCGCCCTGTGCCGACAGCAGCACCTCCACTGCATGAAAGCCGAGCGGCAGCGGCTTCTGGGACATCGTCACCAGATTGGCCCCCTTCCCCATTTGAATGGGCCAGCTTCCGGTTTGCTGGCCATCCACCACCATGCTGAGCTGGGCGGGCCCGTCGTGGTTGCTGTTCACCACCGCGTTGACGTCGAAGCTGTCGCCTTCTCTTATGTATGATGGCACGTCCAGCGACTCGATCAGCATCTCGGGTTTGTCCTGCATGGACGGCCATGAAACCGAGTCTACCCTCGTGCCCGCGGGAAGAGATTTTACCGTGTTCTCCACATTCCCGTTGGTGTCCCAACCGTCGGACAGCAGGACGATCTTGCGGAGCCCGGAGGCCGGAAGTATGCCGGAGGCGGCCTGAAGGGCGGCGGAAAGGTTGGTTCCCCCCGCCAGCTGTCCGATCGGCGATTGCTGGTACTGCTTGTCGCTGCCCAGCGGCTTCGTCACCTGGGGCTCACCCGCGAAGGTGACGATTGCCGCCTGGTCGTTGGATCTCATCTGACTGATGGCCCGCCTGACCCACTCATCCTCCTGGGCCCTGGTTGCCGGTGATATGCTGGCGGAGGCATCGACCGCGAAGGCCACCGACATGGTTGCGTCCTTGAGCGGCATGCTGAGGCCCGACAGGGCAAGCACAATGGCCGCGATGGAGGCAAATCTCGCCGCGAGGACGGCCCTTCTGCGCCAGGGCGACATTAGCGAGAGCCTTCCCCTTCCCATGAAGTAGAAGGCGGGCAGCAGCAAGAGCAACAAGAGCGGGGTGGGGTTTTCCATGGCAAGGGGCATGAAGACTAACCTCGTCTAGAGAAGTATGCCCATTCCGCCGTCAGCAGCCCCAGCAGGGCCATCGCGAAATAGGGCCACAGCTGCAGTCCGGGTACTGGTGCAGTGGGTCCACTGGTCAGCCCACTCTGGTTGAAAGAAAGCTGCGTCGGGGCCACGTTGGATGCCGACTCGCTGCTGATGTCGACGTCGAAGCTGCTGGAGATCTCTCCGAGTCTTGGCCCCTTCCACGTCACGGTGTACCGACCCACCTGTTGGGTTTCTCCAAAGTTCTGCGATCCGGCCTTCAGGGGGAGTTCTCGGTGGGTGCCGTCCGGTAGCAGGACGGTTGCCCCCGTAGAGTCGCCGACCGGCCTTATCAGAATGGAGTCTCCGGGATGGATCGCCCCCGGGAGGGCGGTCGGGTTCAGCTGTGTCATGGCGTTGGAGAGCAGCAGGGGGAAAGCCTGCATCCTCGGGAGGTCGTAGAGGAACCAGTCGAAGTTGAATATCACGATCCTTCGCCCCGCTCGATCCCCCTCCAGGATAAGCGGTCCTGCCGGTCCCTCAGCCACGGCTCTGGCCCAGTCCGGGGTTTCCAACCGAACGTTCTGGCCGAATCGTAGACTCTGAAGATCCACCGATCGGACGAGCGGATCCCCGCGCGTGCTCCGGAGCACCGATGCTTCCGTCGACGATGGCGAGGTCACAAATCCAGGCGCGCCGGCGGGAGGGTTCATGATCAGTAGATCGGCATCTGGGAGCGTCTTCGGGACGAAACCGTCCAGGATCACGACGTCGGCTCCGTTGGGGCCGGTGTAGTCCTGCGGCTTTATCGCGGATAGCTTAAGATCCGGCAGCGATTGCAACACCTTCTGGATCGGTCCGGGATCAGTGGCGACCAGCAGCACGTTCCGTGCCTTCGTTCCCTCGATCTGGACCTCGGCCTGGTTGTCGGCCGCGAAGATATCGTGGGCATCCAGGGTGAGGGCGAAGGCCCTCGTGCCCGGCGGCAGCGCGAAGGCGAGCTCCGAGTTGCTGTAGGGGCCCAGATTGAGCTGGCGGGTGTCCAGCAGCAGCCCATCCGCCGTTGCCGTGGCCTTCAGGTCGACAGCGTGGTTCGCGTAGTTGGTGACGCGAGCGAAAGCGCTCCAACGTCCGGAACCGTCCGGATTGGGTCGTACCTCCAGGGAGGTTATGCCCTGGTTGTCCGCGCTGCTGCCGATGGGGTCGAACTGCACAGGCACACCCAGGCTCGGGGCCGTGAAGGAGGGACCGAAGCTCCCGTCCGACAGAAGTAGCAGCCTGCCCTGTCCCCCGGTGTCGCGGATCAGCGACTCCGCCAGCTTCAGGGCATCGGTAGCGTCGGCTGTGGCTGCCCCGGGCTTCAAGTGATCCAGGGCTGCCAGCGCGGCGGTCTTGTCGCTGCCCGACGCGACCAGGACCGGGCTTGATCCCATCGCCACGAGGCTGATCTGGTCGCCTGGGCGCATCTGCTGGATGGCCTGATGCGCCTCCCGCACCGCTACCGCGAACCTGGAGGGAGCTACGTCCGTGGCCTCCATCCCGGCGGAAACGTCCACCAACACCACCAGGTGGGTTCGGTTCTCGGCTGGGAGAGCCGGTTTCACGAGCGCCAGCGTGCCGAGTGTGATGGCCAACAGCTGAAGCAGCATCAGCAGGCTCACGGGGGGTAGCCGCAGCTTCTGTCTGGATTCCAGGTCTCGTCGCAGGCTCCTCCACAGCATCGTGCTGGAGACCCGTCGCCTGCGGTAGCGAGAGCGAACCATGTAGAGCAGGATGATGGCAGGGATGATCAGAAGGAACCAGAGGGCGGAGAGATCTGTGAGCAGTAAGCGGCTACCCATTGGCTATCACCCTCCAGGGTGGGCCGACCAGCGCGCATGTCAACGGCTGATAGCCAATTGCTGGTGGCGGACTGCTCACTTCAGCACCTTCTCCCTGCGGAGACGCTCGAGCAGCAGCTGCTCGATGGGGTGAGAGCTCTCCACTCGAATGTAGGTTATGCCCCGCCCAGCGCAGTAGGCTTCGATCTCGTTCAGCCACTCCCGCAGCCATCGGCGGTACCGCCGCAAGATCCCCCAGTCGACGCTGACCTGCACCGTCTCCCCCGTCTCCGCATCCAGCAGCTCAAGGTCGCCCTCAAGGGTGGGGTTGATCTCCTCCGGGCTTAGTACGTGTATAACCACCGGACGCAGGGCCGCATGGGAGAGCCGCTCCAGCCCTGATTGGTAGCCCTGAGGTGAGAGGAGATCGGTGATAAGTACGGCGATGCCCCGATGGTTGCTGAGCGAGGTGTAGGCGCTCAGCGCCGCATCCAGGTCGGTGGTCCCACCGGGCTCCAGGGCATTGATGGCCCGCACCATCGCCGCGGCAGAAGCCGAGCTCTCCTGCCTGGACCAGCGGGTGCAATCCCTGTCTCTAAGGACGATCAGGCTGGCCGCATCCATGTGAGAGAGGGCCACGTAGGCCAGCCCACCGGCCACCTTGCGGGCGAAGCTGAACTTGTCGGGATGGCCCCAGGCCATGGATCCGCTGGTGTCCAGCAAGAGGTGAAGAGTCACCCGTTCCGGCGCATCAGCCAGCTTCACAAGCAGCTGACCCAGCCGCAGGTAGGCGTTCCAGTCCACACGCCGAAGATCGTCGCCGGGGGTGTAGCTGCGATAGTCGGCGAACTCCAGTGCGTGGGCCCTGCGGGGGCTGGCGTGCTCGCCGGTCAATCCGCTGGTGAGCTTGCGTTGTGAGACCAGGGTCACGTTGCGCAGCCGGCTTAGGAAGCTGTCGTCCAGCGCCTGAGATCGGGCCACTCCTCTGGTAGGCCCGCCCTGTCTGGAGGGAAGCGATACCCTTCCTGGGAAACGGAAGATGCGGTCGAATAGCATCTACTTCTTTTCTTCCGGGATCTTCTCGATCAGTTCGTCGATGATGCCGTCCGTCGTCACGCCGGCAAGCTCCGCATCCAAATTGATGATGATCCGATGTCGGAGCGCCGGCTTTGCCATCAGACGGATGTCCTCGAATGACGCGTTATATCGGTTGTCCAGCAGGGCCGCGGTCTTGGCGGCTAGCACCAGCGTTTGTGCCGCCCGTGGGCTGGCCCCGTAGCGGAGATACTTCCGGGCCATCGGCGGGGCCGAGGGTTGATCGGGATGGGTCGCCATGGTCAGCCTAACGGCGTACTCCATGACGTAGCTGGCGATAGGAACCTCCCGTACCATCGATTGAGCCTGCAGGAGCCAGGCGGCGTCGGCCACCCTCTCGGGATGTGGGGTCTCGGGGGTAGTGGTGCGCTGCAGGATCTCCACCATCTCTTCCTGCGAGGGGTAATCGACCCGCAGCTTGAAGAAGAAACGGTCCAGCTGGGCCTCGGGCAGAGGGTAGGTACCTTCCATCTCGATGGGGTTCTGGGTGGCCAGAACAAAGAAGGGCTGCGGCAATTGGTGGGTGCTGTTCCCCACGCTGACGCTTCGCTCCTGCATCGCTTCGAGCAGTGCGCTCTGGGTCTTGGGAGTCGCCCGATTGATCTCGTCGGCGAGCACCAGATTGGAGAACACAGGCCCGGGTCTGAAGGACAACCTTCGCTGTCCCTCCTCGTCCTCCACCAGGACGCTGGTCCCCACAATGTCACCCGGCATCAGATCCGGCGTGAACTGTACCCTGCTGTGTTGCAGATCCAGGGCGCCTGCCAGGGTGCGCACGAGCATGGTCTTTCCCAGCCCCGGTACCCCCTCCAGCAGGGCGTGGCCGCCGCACAGCAGGCAGACCATCACTCCCCGCAGGGTCTTCTCCTGGCCGACAATGACCCGACTCACCTCTCCCTCAATCTTGCGAGCGGTGGCCGTAAGCTGGTCAACAGAAGTATTGATATCGATCATTACCCACCCGATCCCCCATTAAAGTAGTCCCGCACGGTCGGCCTTCGTTCGCCCGGCACGAACACGTTCTCCGGCGGCACGCTCAACGGGCCGTCAGCACCACCTCCGACCGTGGAGGGGATGGAGTTGCCCTGCCCCTGTCGCAGCACCGCCGGGGGCTCCGAACTGCCTCCGGCCTCCCCGGGGAATTGACCGGCGATCTGCCCCTGAACGTCGAGCGGCTTGCCATCGGGTCCCAGCTGGGGGTTGGGGTTCCCAAGTGGGGGGCCACCGCGACTGTTGCCCGGGGAGCCGCCGCCGTTTTGCCTGTCCGCCGAGGAATTGCCGCCCCGCTGCGGTGGACCCTCCCCGAAACCCTGCTGACCTCCCTGGTTTCCTGGTTGCTGATTCTGCTGCTGTAGGCCCGACCGGCGTTCGCTGGCACCCTGAGCCGCCTGAGCTACCGGCGGGGTCATCATCCCCTGACTCTGGCTGTTCTGTGCCCCGGCCTGGCCGTATTGCTGGTTGATCTGCTGCAGCCGCTGCCAGCTGTTGGCCAGCTCGCTTTGGGAAACCCTCTGGTCGGCCGCTTTCTGAACCGATTGAGCCAGTTGGTCGGTCGACTGCACCACGGAGGAATAGTCCCCGCTCTGCAACCGGTTGGCTGCGTCCTTCTCACTCTCGGCGAGGTCGGGGGTCGATTGGCTCTGGGAAGCAGCGCTGTTGAGAGCGTTAGCCAATTCCTGCTTGGCCTGAGGGGACAATTGGTCGCTATGCTGCCCCATCTGGCGGATTTGGTCGGCAGCCTGGCTGTAGTTCCCCTGTCTCAGGCTCTGGGCCGCATCCCTGCCCGCCGCCGTGCCTTGCAGACTGTTCGCCAGATTGTCCAGCGCTTGCTGACGGTTTCGGGACTCGCTGGCTATCTGGTTCAGCTGCGAGTTCGCCGCGGCAAGAGCTGCCGACGCGGCCGCCGAGGAAAGGGTTCCCTGTTGAGCCTGCTTCTGGATCTGATCCAGCAACCGGTTGATCTGTTCAACGGCGGGCGACTGGGCTTTCGGTTTGTGAGTGTCCTGGGGGTTTCCGAAGAAGTCCTGATTCGCGGGTTTGGGCGCCTCTCTGGAGAGCGAAGGTAGATGGATGGCTGAAAAAGGATTGGGCAGGATCATCCCCCGACTGACCAGCCCGATCATCAGGGCGGTGGCTGCTGCCAAGAGCAGCGCTGCAATCACCTCCCTTTTCGGTAGGAGAGAGAATGCCCTGGGAAGCTCCAGCCCGGCTGCTAACTCCGACGCCCTGGCAATCTGCAGCGGTGTCAATCGGCCCTCACTTCCCCTCGACAGCAGCTCCTCCGCGGTTCCCAACTGCTGTCGCAGTCCGAGGTGAAGATCCACCGCCCTGGCCGCCTGTGATCTGGAGGGCCTGAGGGCCAGTGCGATGGCTAGCCCGGCCAGGGGGATCAGACCGCTGGCCAGCCAGAGCCAGTTGAGAGCGGTCTGCGGCAGCTGCCATGCCGCCAGAAAGGCCGCTGTCAGGGCCAGTGCCAGGGCCGCGCAGAGACTCCTGGCCAGCGCTAGCAGTCCTCTCTGCCACCACAGCAGCCGGCGCGCTACTCCGAAGCTGCGGTGGAGCGGCCGCAGGTTATCTTCCATCGTTTGAGCGCTCATCGGCGGCTCTTATCCTGGATTACCGGATGTTGGAAGGCCATCGTCTCGGTTGCTCATCTCCAAGTCTTGGAGCTCTGACTACCGTCTGCGCCCTCTCCCGTTCCTGTCCCTCGGGGCCGGTGTCCGACTCCATGCAGGCCGGCGGCTACTCCGAGGGAGGAAAGCAATAAGGGTGCCATCGGAAGGCCTGTTGGGGATGGTTTGGACACTCCAAACGCCAACGATGCCGTGTTGACGGGCGGCCGAAGGGGTAAAATGGCGAGTGCCGAGTCCGAACTCAGCGCTTGGGACTCGGGATCGCAGGAGAAGGGCATGTTGGATGTGGCGTTGCTGGGGACCGGCGGGATGACGCCGCTTCCGAAGAGGTGGCTGGCAAGCCTGCTGGTGCGCCACGCTGGCAGGCTGCTGCTGATCGATTGCGGCGAGGGCACGCAAATCACACTCAAACAGCTTGGATGGGGCTTCAAGGAGATCTCATCCATCCTGCTTACCCACCTGCATGCCGACCACGTCGCCGGCCTTCCCGGCATGCTGCTATCCATCGGCAATTCCGGTCGAAGAGATGCTGTGATGCTTTACGGCCCGCGCGATCTGTGGCGGGTGGTGGAGGGGGTGAGAGCTATCGCTCCTCAGCTCCCTTTTGCCCTTGAATGGCAGGAGTTAGAGGGGGACGAGGATCTGGCGTTGGACGACCTTGAGGTTTCTTGCCTGGCGGTGGAGCATGGGGTGCCATGTCTCGCTTACTCTCTCTATCTGCCCAGGGCGCGCCGTTTCGTTCCCGAGAAAGCCGTGGCTCTGGGACTGCCCCTGTACCTTTGGAGCCGGCTTCAAAGGGGGGAATCGGTGGAGTGGAATGGCCGCAGGGTGGATCCTCAGGAGGTGCTGGGAGAGGAGAGGAGAGGGATCAAGCTCGCCTACACAACGGACACCAGGCCTACGGCCCAGCTGCCTTCCTTTGTGGAGGGCGCCGATCTCCTGATCTGCGAGGGGATGTACGGCTCGCCCGAGGAGCTACCCAAGGCTGTGGGGAATCAGCACATGCTCTTCTCAGAGGCGGCGGAGATCGCCCGACAGGGTCGCGTTCGGGAACTGTGGCTCACCCACTACAGTCCTTCTCTATCGGAACCTGAAGAGTGGCTCGAGGAGGCGACGATGATCTTCCCCAACACTCGCGCCGGCTACGACCGAATGACGGCAACGCTTCGATTTCCCGATCCGGCCGGTTTCGGCCTTTGACCCAATAGCTGCCCCGTGTTATGCTCGAAGAGCCCTGCCGCAGTTGATGTAATGACGGCAGCCCCGCTATCCATGGCTTGGCCAAGACCCCCTTCATGGGATAGAAGAACAGGAGTGCCACAGACCGATGGCCAGGAAGAGTCGGCAATCCGGCGGAGAGCGTTCGACATCCCCCTCTACCCGTGGTCGCGATCACTCAGGTCGGGTTGCCCTCAAGCGGCCTAAGGGTGACGATGCCGTTGCGTTGGAGCTTCCCAAGCGTTGGACCATGCTGGTGATCCTGGCATCAACCCTCGGGGTTGCTCTAGGCGTGGTCATGATCGCCCTCAATCTTATCTCTGTTCGTACATCGGTGCCGGCTGCCACCCAGGTGAAACTGGTCTCCGTCCCTCAAGGCCCGGATCGGCATTCCGTGGGGAACCCCAACGCCCCGGTGGTGATCACGGAGTGGTCCGACTTCCAGTGCCCGGCCTGCCGCCTCTACGCCCTCACCCGAGAGCCGATCATCGAGCAGCAGTATCTCGCATCGGGGCAGGTGCGCTTCGTGTACCACAATTTTCCCTTCCTTGGCCCGGAGTCCCTGCTTGCAGCGGAGGCGGCGGAATGCGCGGGGGACCAGGGACGCTACCTCGACTATAGAAACATGCTGTGGCAGCGGCAGCAGGGTGAGAATCAAGGGGCTTTCAGTGCAGACAAGCTGAAGGGCTTCGCAGCTGATCTCGGGCTCGATCAGTCTACCTTCAATGCCTGCCTTGATAATGGGGTGCATCGCGCAGAGTTGATCGCCGAGCAGAAGGAGGGGGTGGCCCAGGGAGTCAGCGCCACTCCCACCATCTTCATCAACGGTCTGAAGATTCAGGGTGTACCTTCTGTGGAGGCGATGAAATCCGTGATCGAGGAGGACCTGGCGAAGAACAAATGAATGGGGTGAAAACGCGCTTGGTCATCCCCGCGCTGGCTCTCCTAGGGCTGGGAGATGCTCTCTACCTGGCGGTGCTTCACATGCAGGGAGAGGTGCCACCCTGTGGCAGCTATGGTGGCTGTGCCCAGGTCAACACCAGCCCCTATGCCGAGATCTTCGGGATCCCGGTTGCCGCGTTTGGTGCGCTGCTGTATGTAGTGGTGCTGGGTGTGGGGTGGGGGCGGCTATGGACTAGAGGAACCGTCTACGCCAGGGCCACCCTTTTTCTGTATAGCCTGACACTGTCCGGAGCGATCTTCATGGCCTATCTGACCGGGGTGGAGGCCATGGTGCTGCATGCCTTCTGCTACTGGTGCCTAGGTCTTGCGGCCATCACCTTCGTGTTGCTCGCTCTAGTCGGGAGTGAGCTGTGGGCATTCGATAGCCAGATCGTCCCAGCGCGCGCCGGCCGATTGTAGATTCTGGAAATGCACCATAGGGTCGATGAGGGGGCCAGCAAGGGCCAGCGGGCAATCGACCCCGAAGGGACCGCCTCCCCCATCAGCCCCAAGGGGCGATCTATGGCAGGCCAGGGCATCGCCCTGGAGACGCACTGCCACGGATAGAGGAAGCCCTGAAGGGGCGTTCCGACGTCCTGGCGACAGGGTATCCCACGAGGGCTAGGCCCAATGCGGAACCGCCGCCGTCGTTAGGCAGCCGCCCGCCGCTGAAGCAGCGGGCTGAGGCACTAAAGCCCGCTTCAGCGGGCTAATGACGCCAGCAAGTCGGTTTCATCCGGGTCTAGCCCGGTTTACCGGGCTTCCCCGATTCAGCCCGCGGGCTTTAGCCACGGGCGAAACCGCCGCCACCATTGCCAGATCACGTTGCCAACCTTCATCAACGGGCTCTCTCTTCTCAGCCCGCCCCTTTGACGGCGGGCTGGCGACCGGGCTGCCGCATCGCCCGATTCACCGGATTCCCCCCGGGATGGTTCACGGACAGAGTGACAGACTCCCTGGATCGTCATGCCCGACCTGATCGGGCATCCAGGGGTCCACGTTGGCGCGCGGGAGTGGCCTCACGAGGGGATGGGATGCGTGGACCCCCGCTTGCGCGGGGGTGACGAAGGAGAGGCTGGAGTGACGAAGGAGAGGCTGTAACCCTATCGACCCTCCCTTGTGAACCGTGGTGTGTTTGACAACTGGGATGGTTCGGGAGATCTGCCGAGTTTCCTCTCGACTCCCGGCCCCTTAGTGGGTATCATGCGCCAGATCATTCACGAAGGAGTCTAGCTCTGGAAAACCGGACTCGCATAGCTAAGGCTGCCGGCATCATCATGATGGGCAACATCATGAGCCGCCTGCTGGGACTTGTGAGGGAGCAGGTGATCGCCGGTCTCTTCGGCGCCAAGAGCGCCACCGATGCCTTTGTCGCCGCCTCCACGGTCCCCACCATGGTGTACGACCTGCTGATCAGCGGAGCCATCAGCGCTGCCCTGATCCCCGTCTTCGCCGACTATGCGGATAGCGAAGATAGGGCGGAGCTATCCCACGTGATCAGCGCGATGCTGAGCCTGGCGGCGGCCGCGCTGGCGGTTGTCGTGGCCATCCTCGAGATCGGTGCGCCATGGCTGGTTGACGTGGTGGCGAGCGGTTTCGACCAGGAGGCGAAGCAGCTTATCACCTACCTGGTCAGGCTGATGCTGCCGTCGGTTCTCTTCATGGGGTTGGCTGGGATTCTCACGGCTAGCCTGTACGCTCGCCAGCGATTCACCCTGCCGGCCTTCTCGGTCGCCGTGTACAACCTGGGGATCATCCTGGGTGGGGTACTGTTGGCCGGTCGAATCCAGGTTACCAGCCTGGTTATCGGGGTGTTGATGGGTGCGCTGCTCCAGGTGGCGATCCAATGGCCCGGACTGCGCGGACTCAGATTGCGCCCGATCTTCGACCTTTCCCATCCGGGGGTTAGATCCATTCTGAAGCTATACGCGCCGGTGGCGCTCGGGTTGATCGTCTCCAATCTGGGGGTGATCATCGATCGCCACCTCGCTTCCCAGACCGGCGTGGGCAGCATGGCCGCGATGCGCTTTGCCACGACACTGGTGCAGTTTCCCCTGGGGCTGGTGGCCGCCGCCGCTTCCTTCGCGGTGCTGCCCACGCTGTCCAGGCAGGCTCGGGGAGATGGGGAGAACGGCCAGGGCGGGGGGGCCCCGGCCCTCACCCTGACCCTTTCCCAGGGGGAGAGGGAGGCTGACAAAGCCCTTCTCCAGGGGGAGAGTGAGCAGAACTCCG
This sequence comes from Chloroflexota bacterium, assembly GCA_027372455.1. Taxonomy (GTDB): domain Bacteria; phylum Chloroflexota; class UBA6077; order UBA6077; family UBA6077; genus JAJYNT01. The sequence continues at coordinate 13,064 of DAHXJB010000513.1, forward strand.
GGTACACCGCTACGCTACGAATGGGGATGAAGATGATCCTGCTGCTGATCGTTCCGGCGGCGGTGGGATTGGCGGTGCTGCGGGAGCCTATTGTCCAATTCCTGTTCCAGAGAGGGGCCTTCGACCGCAGCGCTACCGCCCTGACGGCCCTGGCTTTCCTGGGCTACTCTCCGGGCATCGCCTTTGCCGCGGTGGATCAGTTGCTGATCTTTGCCTTCTATGCCCGCAAGGATACGCGCACTCCCGTACTGGTGGGGGTGATCGCCATCATGGTCTATCTAACGGTAGCTCTCACTTTGATACGGCCACTGGGGATGCTGGGGTTGGTGCTGGCCAATGCGGTCCAGACCACCTCTCACGCCCTGCTGTTACTGTGGTTGCTGAGCCGAAGGGTTCGCGGGGTGGTGAATCGGGAACTGGGCTCTTTCCTCGTGCGGGTAATGGTCGCGGCCCTGACTATGGGTCTCGCTTGCCAGCTTTTCCTGACCATTGTCCAGCCATTGGTTCATACTGGCCCAGAGGTTGCCCTCCTGGTGGTGGGTGGGGCCGGGCTCGGGGCCGCGGCATACCTGATCGCCGTGACCCTACTCAGGGTGCGCGAAGCGAGGGAAATCTGGGACATGCTGCTGAGTCGCCTTCGCCGCGGGCGAGTGGCCGAGAGGGTAGCCAGCTGAGGGATCTGCTTGGCCCGCATGTCGTCAAGCTGGATACTGCAGGGACAGGGTTCAGAGGCGGGTAATTGGAAGTGACCGCAGTCGCTCGCGGATCACCTCCTTGTGACCCTCTTCCATTGGCAAACTTGATAGCTCTGTGGACCACCTGTCCAAGGCCCGCTGAACGGTTTGCCGAGCTTCGCGCGCCAACTGCGCCGGACGAAGGAGGCCGACCCTGCGCTCGAGCTTCTCGAAAGACGCAATCGTGATGTCCGCGACTTGCCTTTCACCAGCCATGTTAAGAGCCATGCTCTGGTCTTGTGGAAGGTATTGAATGGTCGAAACGATGTCGTAGGCAGGTGCGAGATCTGGATGTTGCGGATCATGATAGATCAGCGAAAAGTTCTTGATATGCGCGTCGCCGTTGCCGATCAGGATGTTCACAACGAGACGACGCACTAGCTGGCGCGCATCCAGGAGGCCATTGCGCGTTCGATTCATGATGATTCGGAGAATCGTGTCGTAGTTGGTGTCACCGTACTTGTTTGCGGCGCGAATACCGAGAACCTGAGCAAAATCCTCGATATGCACGCGCTCACTCCCTGCCCGATCAAAGCGTCGGATCGCGTAGATCGTGCCCTCCAAGCCCTTTAGAGCCGGTACTGCAAGCTCTGAAGGATCTACCAACCAGAACTCAGGCGTGTCGACGCCTGCTAGCTGGGCAAGCCGCATGGAACTGTATTCGTTCTCAGGCAGGTGTGGGAAAGCAGGGTGGGGAGGTTTCAAGATGATGTCTCCTGTTTCGGAATCCCCAGCCAGCACGTAGCGTCGCTGTGAATTGCGTAGCACCGAGAACTTGAGTTGGACGCCCGAAAGCGAGAACTTCTCTACCGTCTGGCCTATGTGACGACTAACATGGTCTGCAACCCCTTCTCCGAAGAGCGCGAGGGCTGAAAGCGGGACCTCATCCGCGGGCGTCGCGATCACGGCGCCTGGGAGGTCTCGACCAAGAGCGGCGAGCATATCAAACTCGGCATCCTCCGACACTCGCAGTTCACCGGCCATGCGCGTCCGTAGCGCACCTTCCGGAAGAAGATTGGCGAAGAACGGGGGAACGCGCACTCGGGAAATGGTTAGCTCCGAATGGAGATCCGTCAGCAGCCTTTGTCCGCGCGTCATCGGAACCACGGAACGACTGGGACAACACCGGGCGCCCGGGATCAGCAACGTAGTCGGGGGCCGCTAGGAAGGCGGAGCTTCCCCTGTAGTTGACGAGATGACCGATCCGCCGATTGCCGAGGTGGATCTCCAGGATGCGAGCGTGATCCGGCATCCTATCCCTCGCCTCCTTCCCTCTCCGGGACGATCAGGTCGTCAACGCCGGTTTGATTCGATAGCTCTTCCTGCGTATCCATGAGGGGAGAGTCCAAGCTCTCGGCAGGTATCAGCACCAACCGAGCACGCAGGGTGGCTGCCAGCGCGAGCAACGTATCGATGCGGGGCTCGGACTGCCCCAGTTCTATGAGCGATATTTGTTGCTGGCTAACTCCCGACAGTTCCTCAAGCCGTTCCTGAGTGAAGCCGCGCTTGTGGCGCAATCGGGTGAACTGTTCTATTAGATCTCGTCGCGTCTGCATCTTACCATTCCTAGACGGTGCAATGGTGCTTCGTACATATTATACATGGTAAGACGCCCGGTCACAAGGCGATCCGCTGCATCAACCGGGTAGCGCAACTCGTCCTGTTCGCCCGGAATCCGGCTGCCGTGGCTCACAGCCCCGGGAAGAGGGCCCGTGGGCCGAAGCCGGTGGCTCGCCAGGAGCCCGGCAGTTTCCTCAGGGTCAAGCCTGGTCCCCCGATTCGGTGGTAGTAGCGGAGGGCGATCGTCTCCTTCAACAGTCGAGCCTGGTAACCGTCGAAGGCGATCGGGTCGAAGGTGGCGATGGCCTCATTTCGTCCCAGCGATATGACGTCGCCGGTTGGCGAGAACTGGAAGGAACGGTGCCGCCCGTGGCCCAGATCCGGCAGCCAGTCTGCCAGTTCGCCGGCCATCTCCACCCCCGTGAAACCGCCGCCACCCACGACGAAGGTGAGCATGGCTCGACGCTCCTCTGATGAGACCTCTGAGGCCTGGGAGAGGAGCTTCTTGATATGCTCGCGAAGCAGCCACGCTTCCTCTATCGACTTGAGGCCGAAGGAGTTCTCCTTCAGACCTGGAATGTCGGAGTGGTCGGTCTCGCTGCCCAGCGCCACGTTCAGGCCGCCGTACCCGCCACCCAGCACGAGGATGGTTTGCGCCATCTCTATCCTAGACCGGCCACGGTCTGTTGGATCATCTGGACCAGGGGTGTTGGGAAGATACCGAGCCAGAAGAGTAGCACCGTCAGCGCCACGAGAGCCACGACCCCCGAGGCCGAGACGGACCACCGGGGGGGCGGTCCCTCCTCGACGGGCCGGTAGAACATGGCGGTGACCACCCGTAGGTAGTAGAAGAGGCCTATGGTGCTGGTCACCACCAGGGTTATCACCAGCACCCAGAGGGCCGGCGCCACCCCGGCGGCCAGCAGGAAGAACTTCCCTATGAAGCCCACCGTGAGCGGTATGCCGGCCAGGGAGAGGAGTGATGCCGTGAAGACCACGGCCAGCCAGGGCCGTCGCCAGAATAGACTCCTATAATCCTCCAACCTTTCGGCCTCCTGATCGGGACTCGACAGCACCGTGACGACGCCGAAGGCGGCCAGGGAGGTGATGAAGTAGGCCACCAGGTAGAAGGCCACCGCCGAGGCCCCCAGGGATCCTCCGGCCAGGAAGGCAACCAGCAGATAGCCCATGTGGGCGATGGAGGAGTAGGCCAGGATCCGCTTCACGTTATCCTGCAGCAGGGCCAGCAGGTTGCCGGCCGCCATGGAAGCGAAGGAGACCACGGCGATCATCACGAAGAGTGACCCGTAGCTCCTGATATCCACCACCGTGAAGTAGCGGAGCAGGACGGCGAAGATGCCGCCCTTGGAGAGGGTGGAGATGAAGGCGCTGACCGGTGCGGGGGCGCCCTGGTAGACGTCCGGTGCCCACATGTGAAATGGAACCGCCGACAGCTTGTAGCCTATTCCGACGAACAGCATCGCCGAGCCGGCCAGCACCACCAGGTTGGTGGGGTTGCTTCCCGAGGCTTGGGCCGTGGCGATACGTGGAAACTCCATTGTTCCCAGTTGAGAGTAGATCAGCGCCATACCGAACAGCAGGAATGCGGACGAGGCGGCAGACAGCACGAGATACTTGACCCCCGCCTCGGTGCTCTCGTCCAGGTTTCGGGTGTAGGCGATCAGGCCGTAGAGGGAAACGCTCAGGATTTCCAACCCCAGGAAGAACGACGCAAAGTGGCTGCTGGCCGCCAGCACCGAGGAGCCCAGGGTAGCCAGCAGTAGCAGCAGGTAGTACTCCTCCAGGTTTCCCGCTCGGCCTTTCAGATAGCCGAAGGAGAGAAGCGCCACCGCGAAACCGGCTGCGAAGAGCAGTCCCATGAAGAAAAGGGCGTAGTTGTCCACCAGGATGAGCGGGGTTACCTGCCGGCCGGGGGCGTAGAAGCGCACGGCGAAAAGGGCCGCGAACGCCGCCACCAGCCCAATCATGGCCACTCCCGCCGTCAGGCCATGGTGGCGGTAGAAGGCTATCAGCAGCATCAGGACGACGACGGTCGCCGTGACCACTATAAATGGCAGGATGGTGATGAGGTCGGGGAGGGTCATTGGGGTTCTCCTGTGCCCTGTTCTTCCCTCTCCCCTTGGGAGAGGGTCAGGGTGAGGGCTGACAGTTCTGTGCTATCCAGCCAGCCCTCACCCGCTCTCGCTGCGCTCGGTCTCCCTCTCCCAAGGGGAGAGGCAGTACTGGCTGACTTCCTCTCCCAAGGGAAAAGGGTCGAGGTGAGGGTTGATTCTTCCGCGCTTGGAACAGCCTCCGCCCTCCCGGACCCCACGTATCGCTGCAGGTTGTTCAGGCTCTGTCCGAAGGCGTTGATCACCGGCTGCGGGTAAAGTCCTAGCCAGACGATGGTGACTACCATGACTGCCAGGGTGATCCCCTCTCGGGCCGACAGGTCGGGCAGTTGCCATTGCCCCGCGTTGGGACCCTGAAAGGTGCGCTGGATGAACCAGAGTGCGTAGATAACCGAGGCGACGATGCCGGCCGAGGCCGCGACGGCCATGACGATATTTGCCCGGAAGGTTCCAACCAGCACCAGAAACTCGCCCGCGAAGTTGCCGAGTCCCGGGAGCCCCAGGGCAGCCAGGGCGAACAGCAGGGTCACGCCGCTCATCCGGGGCACGGTCGCCCATAGCCCGCCCAGGCGGGTCATTTCGCGGGTGCCGGTTCGTTCCTGAAGGGCCCCAATCAGGATGAACAGCGCCCCGGTCGTGATGCCGTGGGCCACCATGAACAGCACCACACCCTGTAGCGACAACTCGTTGAAGGCAAACACCCCCAGCAGGACGAACCCCATGTGACCGAGGCTGGAGTAGGCGACCAGTCGCTTCAGATCGCGCTGGCCGTATGCCAGAAGGGCGCCATACAGGATACTCGCCACCGCCAGGGCGAGGGCGAAGATGGCGAAGCCGAAGGCGGAGCCCGGGAACAGCGGTACCAGGAACCTCAGCAGACCGTAGCCGCCGGTCTTGGACATGACGCCGGCCAGGATGACCGTGGCGGCGGTGGGTG
>DAHXJB010000519.1:0-1911 GCA_027372455.1 Chloroflexota bacterium
GCGTGCTTCATCTCCACGATGGCGATCTCTTTGAAGATGTCCTTGACGGCCGGGGCCTCCAGCCCGACGGCCATGACGTGGTGCCACATGTACTGAATGGACACCTGCAGTTCCCGAGCGATCGATTGGTTCAATAGGTCCAGCAGTTTCTGACTTGCCAATGGATTGCCTCCTTCCAGTTCGTTTTCGCCGTCGGGGGGACTCTGTCGAAAACGCCCTCTCGCTGGGATGAGGCCCACTGCAAGTTCATACTACTAGATGAGAGAGGAAGAAGTAAAGCTGGCTGGCCCATTGGGCCAGCCAGCCATAACGAGGTTGCTATCGAGCTTACAGGACGATCTTGGATATCGGCAGCTCGAGGATGTCCTCGGCGCCGGCGGCCTTCAGCCTGGGTATGATGAGGTTCACCTCGGACTTCACCGCGACCGCCTCGACGGCGTAGTAGCCGGTGCCGTAAAGCCGGGAGACCGTGGGGGATTTCATGCCGGGCAGGACGTCCACAACTCGCTGGAGATTCTCCTCGTGGACGTTCAGCTTGATCAACACCTTCCCCCGCGCCGTGAGCACCCCGGTAAGTAGCGTCTGGATCTCTTCGATCTCCTGCCGCTTTGTCGGGTCCTCGAAGGCCTGACGGTTGGCGATCAGTTGAGTGCTGGATTCCAGCAGCACGGCGATGATCTGCATGCCGTTCTTCCGCAGCGTGGACCCGGTTTCGGTCACCTCCACCACCGCGTCGGCGATTTCGGGTACCTTGGCCTCCGTGGCACCGTAGGAGAGTTGCACCTCCACCGGGATCCCCAGCCGTTCGAAGTAGCGGCGGGTGATGTTGGGATACTCGGTGGAGATCCGGCTCCCTGCCGGCATCTGCTCCGCCCTGTCGATCCCGCTCTCCTTGGAGACTGCCAGGACGATCTTGACCGGAGCGCCGACCCCCTGCTTGTTGTAGGCCATGTCCATGAGCCGGACGACATTGCTGTCGGTCTCGACTATCCAGTCCAGGCCCGTGATGCCCAGGTCGAAGTAGCCCTTCTGGACATAGCCGCCGATCTCCTGGGGCCTGAGCACCTTCACCCTGTCGATGCGTGGGTCGCTGATCGTGACGTTGTACTCGCGGTCGCTGCCTCTCCTCACGGGCAGATCTGCCTGCTCGAACAGCCTGAGGGTCTGCTCCTCCAGGCTTCCCTTGGGTAGCACCAAACTAAGCATAGATCACCTCCTCGAAGAAGCAGCTTCTCGCGCCCGTGTGGCAGGTTGGACCCTTGGGGTCGGCCTCTACCAGCACCGTATCCTGATCGCAGTCGATCCAGAGCCGCTTCACGCGAAGGAAGTTTCCAGAGGTCTCCCCCTTGGTCCAAAGGGTCTGGCGGGTGCGGCTCCAGAAGGTCACCATGCCGGTCCGCACCGTCTTCTCCCAGGCCTCAGGATTCATGAAGCCAACCATCAACACCTCCTTGGTTCGATGGTCCTGCACGATCGCTGGGAGCAACCCGCCCTGCTTATCGAAATCGAGCCGCAATTCGGAGACATGGATGCGGTGGTGAGGCTGTGCCACTTCGTCCCCCTCTGGTCGCGCTGTGGTTTCTGTCCGGGCCACAGAACCTGGTTGATTGATCTCTTCGCTCACCGCTTCCTCCTCCTCCTTGCCGTCGCGGCCTTCTGGTCGCATCACGGGCTACTATACGTAATGGTTATCATAGCGAAATAGGTGGAAGTCGTGCAAAGGGACCGGTATAATACCCCGGTGGGGTATAGCCGGCCGTCGATCTCGGTCTTCGAGGCCGAGATCTTCCGGTCGATCGTGCTAGGTTGTGTACGCAGGGTTGCGGAAACAGGACATCCTGCACCATGTCATGCTGAGCGCCAGCGAAGCATCTCTTCGTTACTGCCACTGGGCGCTCAAGTCCAGCCATT
>DAHXJB010000548.1:0-7533 GCA_027372455.1 Chloroflexota bacterium
CATGCTGAGGATCAGGGCCACCTTGCCCTCATCCTTAGCCCGCAGGATGTCATCGGCCCGGGTAGCAGCTATAGCCATGTCGGGGAAAGCTTCCACCTCCCGGTGGAAGGCATCCAGATACCGGATCGTCTGGCGCATGCAGCTGCCGGGCCCCGGATCGTGAAGGAAGATCGCCAGCAGTTCGGCAGTGATCCCGCCCTCCACTGCTCTGGGCAGGTCGAACTGCCCCCGGGCAGATCGCTCCCCCAGTCGCCTCTCACCTTTCACCACACTCCCCAGAGCGTCACAGTGGGTATCGATAACAATACTTTCTCGATGTAGCCCGCTGACTTCCTCGGGTGCCACAGTCATGCCGGAGACCCCCTACATCCCAAATCGTTGGCGGGCCTGATCATACACCTCCGGCGTGATCTCACGATAGCCGTTCTCCCTGGCAAAACCCTCGATTCGCCGCTTGGCCATCTTTCGCACGAATATCGGGATGCGGCCCAATCGCTGTTCCGCCTCCCGACTCCAACGAACTTCGATCTCAGAGCCGCCAACGGGCTGCTCGGGTGACTGGACTGCCCCCTCGATGGTGGACGCTTCGGCAGCCTCTTGGTCCACCCCTCGATTCACCACAAGCACGTTGCATCGAGCCAACCGAAGCAGGTTCTCCGCCGTGCTCCCCAGGGTCACACCCGGTGCGTGGTGGACCCCGATTCGGCCCACCAGCAGGAGAGAGGGCCGCAACTGCTCCACGAGAGAGGTGATGACGTCGAAAGGCTTCCCCTCCAGCACTCGAGTCTCCATGGCCATCCCCTCCGCAGTCGTCAACTCCTGGGCTCGAAGGAGGTGGGAACGGTACACGGCCGTGAGGCCATCGTCGATGATCTCGTCGTGCAACGTCTCCTGCTCGCGGAACCGGAAGAGTTTGACGGCCTCGCCGGACAGAACCCCCGCCAGGCTCCGGAAGGCGGCCCCATGGAAGAAGGGATCGTAGGCCGCCACTGCCATAACCGTCGATCCGAAGCTGCGGCTGAGCCACAGGGCCACGTCCAGGGCGGCGAAGGAGTGAGCGCTGCCATCTATGGCCACCAGGATGGGGGCAGTGCCCAGCGGTTGTCCGGTCCGCACCACCAGCAGGTCGCACTCCACCATGCGGGCCACCCGCTCGCAAACGCTCCCCAGCACCGAACGGTCCACTCGCCCCATACCATGGGCGCCGATGGCCACGAGGTCGTAAGCGCTCTCCTGGACATCCTTGACCAGCTGAACGTAGTTCCTACCTTCCGGGGCCTTTCGATCCGCCTCGACGCCCGCTTCCCTGCATCGAGCCTCGAAGACGTCCAGATAGGAGTCGGAGATGATCTCCAGCCCACGGCCGATGAGATCGTCGTGAACGCCCCGCAAACGGTTGAGGGCATCCTCTTTCTGGAAGCGATCCGGAAGGCCCGGCTCCAACTGTCGAAAGCGCACGTCGTGGAGACGAGCAGCGTAAACGTGGTTCCCGGTCAGCGTCGCACCCGTGACACTTGCGATCTGAATAGAGAGGTCGACGGCATGTCCGGAGCACTCAGAGTTATCGAGGGCAACCATAACGTTCTTGTACAAGGGACTTCTCCCCTAAACCCCTCCCCGACGCGGGAAGAGGAGCATCACCCCCTTCCCCCTTGGGGAAGGGGGTCGGGGGGTTAGGTCGGTGCTTCTACTGACCGACGGCAACAGGTAGGACCATGGAGAATCGATATCCCAGACCGGGCTCGTTCAGCAGATAGCGAGGCCTGGCGGCATCGTCGCCGATCTTATGTCGGACCCGCCGCACGTACTCCCACAGGCACGCGGGCGAGCTATGAGGATCACCCCAGAGCCTCTCGAGGATCAGCTCGCTTGGTAGCACCTGCCCGGAGTTTCTCACCAGCAGCTGTAGTAGGCGGGACTCCATCGGGGTCAGTCTCGATACTCCATCCGGGGTTCTCGCCTCACGGCGGTAGAAGTCCAGACTCAGCCCTTCGTCCACATAGAAGGTGGGGCCCGAGGGGAGACAGCTGAGCCAGGTGCGGCGGAGCACTCGGCGGATGCGGGCCACCACCTCCGGGTACTTCGCCGGTTTCTGAATGTAGTCTTCCGCGTACAGGTCGAGAGCCTTCAGCTTGACCTCCTCGTCCTCCAGGGCCGTCAGCACCACGATGGGCACGTCCCCCAGCTGCTTGATGCGGCGACACAACTCCATACCATCCATCGCCGGAAGCTGCAGGTCCACCACTAGCAGGTGAGGCATGTCTCGCTGAAGATAGGCCAACAAACGAAGACCGTCTCCGACCTCCCTCACATGGAACTCCTCACGCTCCAGATGATCGCGGAGCAGATGGCGGTCCCGAGCATCGCCGTCCGCCACCATGACGGTGGCCGCGGGTGTGTGCATGACTTCTCTCCCAGCTAGCTTCGCCGAACAAGGTATGAGGCAGCTAAACCTGGCTAAGGAGCTTTGCTTCAACTTCGTTGCAATCCCCGTGCCAGTTCCGGGCTCGGCTCTTGCAACGGTCGAAATCTGGAACGGCGGCATGGACAAACGAAGGAGGGGACACTTGGCATGATCGAGACCTGCGACAACAGCTGGGCGCTCCGAGCCGTCTATCTGGTAACGGCGGGGTGGGACTTAGGCATCATCGTCGCAGGGTCGGTGGCATGGGCTAGTTGCTACCGGCTCACGTAGGCCTGCATCGCCCTGATCATCGTAGTGGTAGCTTGCGCGACACCGCCGCTCAACTGCTCCAGATCAGATGGGTCCAGCTGAGATACCAGTTGCCGAAGAGTCGAGAGGGTCGACGTCATCGACGTCAGCCAAGTGGTTATGGCACTGTTGTCCGGATGCCCCGTCGCCATCTGAGCCGCGTTCAGCTGCAGTTGCTGGATATCGTCGGAGAGTACTTGGGCAGGAAAAGGGGGGAACTGCGATGGAGGTACTGGGGTGCCGATGACGACCAGTGGGGTGCCCGGGACGACCACGGGGGTCCCCAAAGAGGTCGTTGGACCGGTCGAGGACCCCTGATAGATGTAGATGCTCTGCGCCTGGACAATACCGCTCACCAGCTCCTGCTCAAGCTGAATCGCCTGCTGCCGCTGCGTGAAGTTCATCGACGGGATCTGCTGCTGAACCTGAGTCATCAGGGAAGCCGTCTGCCCTGTTACCGTGACGAGGTCGGATCCAGTCGGTACCCCAAGCGAGAGGCCCCTGACGTAGTCCCCTAGCTGGGTCATGGTGCGCAAAGTCAACTGGATGTCGGTTGGCTCCTGCACTGCCGAGATCAGCCCCGATCCAGTTAAGAACCCCTGGTAGATGCGCAGGGTGGGCGTGGGCAGCTGGGTGGCAGTCGGGCTTGGAGTGACTCCAGGCGAGGGCGTAGCAGGGGTAGACGTGGTCGCCCCGGGCGAGGGTGTCGGGCTGAGGACCGGAGGCGGCGCGGAGGTCACGGCAACCGGCGGCGTCGGAGTGGAGGGCCCGCACGCCAGAACCGGGAGTCCCAACACCATCCCCATCCATAGGCAAAGCCCCGCCATCCATCGCTTCATTCGCTGCCTCCCCGGCCGGTGTTCCGTCCCTGCGCTCTATCAAGTTGGTGTTGCAGCAAGAATTGCGCCTAGAACCCCAAGTCTCGAACCGCCCGGCGGACAAGGGTCACGGAAATGAAGTACGCAAGAAGTTGTTGAGGCGTCTGTTGAGGCCCTCTTGCTACATTCGGTCTGAAGCCCGAGCAGAGGCTGCCCGGGGCTCATCGCGGTCTGAGACCGATCGTAGTCCAACAAGGGGGGGCCAGAGCCACGGTACCGGAGTTCACCTTCAACGTCCCCATCTTCGGCAACAGATGGGCAGTTGGCGTAACCTTCTCGATCCACATTCTGGTCGTTGCATTCATCATTGGCACGGCAATGGTGGCCCCGGTTGCAGAGTTGATCGGGATGCGCCGGGGCAGGGAACGATGGGATAAGCTTGCCCACCAGATCTTCGAGTCCGTCGAGAAGCTGTTCTCCTGGGGCGCCACCTGGGCAGCCTTCGCGCTGGTGTTGATATGGGGACTCTACCCCCGGCTCTGGGGCTACCTGGCATCCCTATTCTTCGTCGAGACCATCATCATCGCCGGCCTGCTGTGGTTCGTTATGACGGTCAGCGCCTACGCCTACTATCTGACGTGGGAGCGACTACGCAATCATAAGCTGCTCCACAACGCCTTGGGGTGGACCTTCGTCCTCTTCACCATGCTATTCATCAACACCATCATCGTGTGGGACACCCACCAGCTCACACCAACGGGCGGCCCCTCCGACCTGTTGGCCGCGGCCATCAACCCCAGCTACACAGCTGAGTTCCCACACCGGCACATAGGCAACCTATCGTATGGGCCGCTGTTGCTGGCCGCCTACGTGGGTCTCTGGTCTCTGCTGTTCTGGGGAAGGCATCGCTTCGACGCGGAGAAGTGGACCTACCATGAGTGGCTTGGAGACGTGATGCTACTGATCGGCCTCGGCACCATTCTGCTACAGCCGATAGCCGGGTGGTTTTACGTCAACCAGATCCTCATCGCCTCGCCGGGCGCTTTTGCCCAAATGATGCCTGGTCCCCAGGGCTGGATGTTTCAGATGGTGATCGGTCTCCTGGGAGGTGTCATCTTCTTCGGGAACCTCTACCTGTTGCTCGGCATGGAAAGAGGGACCCCGAGACCGGGCGTTATGACCTGGATGAAGGTGTCTCTGGTGCTCCTCGCCCTGGACATCGGGCTGGCCGTCCTGCCCAAGGACGTGCCCCTCGGCCCGATGTTCCCCTGGAAGTACATCGCCCTGGCGGCCTACATGCTGATAACGATGATCAACCTGGTGATCTACATCCGTGCCCGACGGACCTTCCGTTGGGAGATCCAGGACCGGCGGAGATGGGCGGTCCTGGCCTTCATAGGAGGTCTCATCATGGCCCTGATGGTGACCATGGGCACGATTCGGGAGAGCGCTCGCTCACCCTACCTCATCCACGACCAAATGGGACCGGACCAGTCCCAGGAGTTGGTGAGGCCATAAGGAGATACCGATGAGAATGCCGCTTGAGGGAGAAATCCTGTTCATGATCGAGATGGGAGCGGTCGTCTTCTTCTTCCTCTTCCTGCCGCTCACCATCGCCCTGGGAACGATAGGCAGCATCTGGCGCGACAACCGGGGTACTGGCACCATCTACGCCGCCGTGATCCTCTGGACCATGGTGCTGTTCGGCGCGCTCTTCGCGACCTTCGCGGCGCTGGTGTATGCGGGGAATCAGGGACTATGACGCAGGAAGGCTATCAGATCCCCAGGCGAAACAGAAGAAGGTTCCTACAGGAACTGGCCATCGGTGGCATCGCGGGGTTCGTGAGCATTCTGGTGGCAGGTCCACTGGTCGGTTATTTCTTCGAGGTGTTGGGAAAGAGCCCTTCCCTGCAGTGGGTCAGGGTGTGCTCTCTGGATCAGATCGACATCCTGGAACCGAGGGAGTTCCGGGTCACCTTCAAGGGAGAGAACTCCTCCATCCCCTTCGAGGTTGTGCAGGGGGTTTTCGTCATCCAGCAGGGCAACCAGATCCTCGCCTTCGGGAACGTCTGCACCCATATGGGCTGCTCCGTCCGCTGGCTCGCCTGGCGCCAACAGATCCTCTGCCCATGCCACGGCGGCATCTACGACCGCTGGGGCAATCTGGCCGGGGGTCCACCGTCGGAGAGCCTCCCGCTGTTCCTCGCCAGGATCCAGGGAAATGACCTCTACGTGGCTAACCGGATCATCCCAAGGGGCAACATTGTAGGAAGGGCGTGATACAGGTGCTGGGCAGAATTGTCGGGGTGATGTTCGGCGGGTTAGTCGGGGTCGCTGAGTCCACGGCCAACCTCGTCGGTAGGGGCTTGGAACCGGCCTACAACTGGCTCGACAGAAGAATACCGCTTCGGCGCGCCCAGGAGCGGCTGCTGTTCGATCCGGTGCCGGAGCGTGGGGCGTGGTGGTACACCTTCGGGGCGGCCATTTACACCCTGCTAATCATCCAGTTCCTCACCGGCATCTTCCTCCTGATGTACTATGTCCCCTCCTGGAACGAGGCTCGAAGCTCCATCCTCTACATCGAGAACGACGTTTTCCTGGGATGGCTGGTGCGAGGGCTCCACTACTGGGGACAGGTCGCCCTGGTGCTGCTGGTAGGGATCCACATGCTTCGCACCTTCTTCTCCGGCGCCTACAAGCCGCCCAGGGAGCTCACCTGGATTCTGGGCGTGACCCTCCTCATCCTGATGGTGGCCACTGCCTTCACCGGCGGCTGCATCCGCTGGGACCAGTCAGGTTACTTCGATACTGTCGTCGGCACCACAATCGCCGGTTGGACCCCCATCATCGGACCCTTCCTCGCGAAGCTGTGGCGTGGCGGCGACGTGGTTGGTCCCCTCACCCTGACTCGAACCTTCACATTCCACGTTTGGCTCTTTCCGGCGCTGCTGTTCATCATCGCCACCGTCCACATCGGTCTGGTCATCATCCAGGGCCAGTTCGGCTCCTGGATAAACTACGAGCCCGAACCCCCGGGAACGCCTCCCCCCGACGAGGACGAGCGGGCGGCCCTGGAGAAGGTGAAGCACGAGGTGCTGGACCCGCGGAGTCGTAAGGTGAACGTGCCCTCCCGGGCCACATGGTTCTTCCCCTACCACGTGTACAAGGAAGGCGTCGTGTCCATGGTAGTATTCGTGGGGGTCTTCATCGCGGCCTTCTTCTTCAAGATCCCGGTGGAGCAGCCGGTGGACCCGGCCACCACCACCTACGCCCCCACCTCCATGTGGTTCTTCCTGTTCGAGGATCAGATGTTCCTGATCTTCCCCGGGGCCTGGATGATCCCGGCCGGTAATGTGGGGGTGGACACCCTGATGATCATCCTGCTCTACTTCCTGCCCTTCATCGACCGCAGCCCCGGACTGAAGCCCTACCAGCGCCCCATGGCAATAGCGTTCATGTTCGTGGTGGCCTTCTCCGTGCTGGTGCTGGCGATGCTGGCAGCTTCCCGGGTCTACAACTACAGCTTCATCAACAGCCCGAGGTGAGCATCGGTGGAACCAACCTTCGTTCCCGAGGTAGCCCGCCGCTTCGCCATCGGATTCCTTTTCATCGTCCACATCCAGTTCGCGGCCTTCCTGATCGGGCTCTTCACCCTGGCGGTGTCCATGGAGTTCTTCTGGATCCAGAACAAGGGCAACCACAACCTCAATCGACTGGCCCACGGGATGGGTATGGTCGCCGCCATCATGTACAGCACGGGTGCCGTGCTAGCCTTCGCCGTCTTATTCTTCCTAACCATATTCTGGCCCACATTCTTCTACATTGTCTTTCGCGCCAACTTCTGGCCCTTCGTCATGGAGGCAATCACCTTCGCCCTTACCCTCCTGTACCTGATCCCCTGGTTCTTCACCTGGCAAAGCATGGAGCGATTCAAGTGGGCGCACCTCGCCCTCGGGGCAGCACTGGTGATCTCCGCCTATTTTCAGCAGGCCCTCATCGACG
>DAHXJB010000554.1:0-3357 GCA_027372455.1 Chloroflexota bacterium
CCGTGCGGTAGAGCTCGTGACCGTCTCCGGCGATCAGCCTCTGGCTGGCGATCTCGGTCAGTTCCTCCACCTTCCCGAGAGCGAAGCGCAGGCCGCTCTCCGAGCGAGGCCGCTCCACCTGCTCCGACATGACCTGCTGGAGCACCCGCTGCACCTCGGGCCATCCTACTCCCTCGTGCCGCTGAAGGGGCGCCTCCAGCCGCCGTCGTTCCGCAGAAATCTGCTCCGGGTCGATCCGGCCGTGTGACACATCGCTGGCGTAGGCAGCGGCGGTCTCTCCGGCCTTCCAGCCCATGGTTATGGCACCCGGCATTCCCGCCTCGGCAACGCCTCCCATTGCGTCACCCGCAGCGTAGAGACCCGGAAGAGAGGCGCGGCCGTAGCGATCGATGACCAGCCCGCTCCGCCCGTCGCGCACGTCGTACTCTGTGATCCCGACGGCCAGCCTGGTGGCCTTGCCAAACCGGTTGGTTTTCTTCAAGTACTCCAGGAACATGGGGACCTCGTTGGCGAGTCCCATCTCCGTCCATTTCCAGTCTTCGGCCGGGATGCCCGATGTATCGACGAAGAGGGGGCCGTTTCCCTCCTCGACCTCCTTGAGGAAGCTGGCCGCAAACTTGAAGCGGAGATGGGTCTTGGCGAAAGGCTCGCCCTTGACGTTGATCAACTTGCCGCCGACGGATGTGAAGTTTCCGATGCTGCCGGGCCTGAAAGACTTGGGTGCCGCGGTACCCTCGGAGAACTCCATGCAGGTGAGCTCCGCTCCGGCGTGGAAGGCCATGGAGAAACCGTCGCCCGTATCCGACGGCGAGGCAAAGGTGCTGAAGGACCGTCCGGAGGGCGTGCGGTAGAACCTGGTCGCGCCGCCCGTGGTGATGACCACCGCCTTGGCATGGATCGCCGTGAGGCAGTTCTGGCGATGGTTTAGCACGAGGGCGCCGACGACCCGCCCCTCATCCGTGAGCAGACGAGTGGCCATGGCTCGCTCCAGGATCCTGACACCACGCTTGCGCGCCTCTGCGGTCTGCACCCGCTTGATGTTGTGCCCGGCAAAGTGAATACTCAACTCGTAAGGGTAAATGAACGGTTCACGAACCCAGCGATACTTGCCATCGTTGGCTCGCATGTTGAGGCCCCAACGCTCCAGGTCCTGAACCCTGTCGAAGCTTTCCGTGACGATGGTGTGGAGAATCTCTTGATCTACCAGATACTCGACGTTCTCAGCGTATTGCCGGACGAGCTGCTCGGCCGTCACGCCCTTGTCCGGAGGCAACGTCCAGAAGTGATCCAGCCCCGTGGCGGCACAGCCGCTCCTCTCCGGCTTGGACTTCTCCACTAGGATCACATCCACTGGATGCTCGGCAGCCTTTATCGCCGCCATACAGCCAGCCAACCCGCCACCCAACACCAACACATCCGTTTGTAAGGACCGTTCTTCCAATCTCATCCCGACGATCTCCCTAAGAGTGGTTACTCGAGACTTCCCTTTACACCAGGCCATCACTGCCAGGGGATGTCCAGAAGGGATGAACGCGAGCGCGGGGTTTATACCCCTTCTGGCGGGCGTGGACATGCCAGATGGCATCCCCACGGTTCGCGAGGCGCAACGCGGCGCGGGCTAGCCACACGCCCCAGAACTATCAAAGACTTCTTGATGCCCACCTAGAACATGGGCGCAACCTCCCTCACCTTCTCCACGAGTTCCCCGGAGCGCACCAACAGAAACACCTGCTCGATATCGGGGGCGAGGACGCGGTCCTCCACCAGTGGGGTCACCTTGCTGCGAATCAGGTCGTAGGCTACCGCCACTCCCCGTCCAAGGCGGCCTAGTTGTCGGAGATCCAAGGCCTGCGCGGCGGCAAGCAACTCCATGGCCACGACGTACTGAGTATTGGTCAGTATATCCCAACCTTTGCGTGCTGCTGTAGCCCCCATGCTCACGTGATCTTCCTGCCCGGCCGAGGTGGGAATGGAATCGACGCTGGCCGGGGACGCCAACACCTTATTCTCGTTGACAAGGGCTGCCGCGGTATACTGGGTGAGCATCAGCCCCGAGTTGAGTCCACTGTTGGGCGTCAGGAAAATTGGCAACTCGCTAACGACGGAATTCAGCAACTTGTCAAGTCTCCTTTCCGAGATGCTGGCGATCTCAGCGAGAGCAATGCCCAAGATGTCCAGGGCAATGGCCACGGGCTCACCATGGAAGTTCCCCCCGGACATGACCAGGCCATCGCTCGGAAAGAGGAGAGGATTATCAGTCGCCGAATTCATCTCCGTGGTCAGGACGCGTCGGACGAAGTCCATTGCATCCCCGCATGCCCCATGCACCTGGGGGACACAACGTAGACTATAGGGATCCTGGACCCTGCCCACGCGAGGCGTGCTGCAGAGATCACCGTACTCAAGCAAGGAACGCACGTTGGATGCGCACTGCGCCTGACCCTGGTGAGGCCGGAGCGAGTGAACTCTAGCGTCGAAGGCGTCAGGATTCGCCCCGATCGCCTCAAAGGTCATGGCTGCAGCGATGTCAGCCGCCCTGAGCACGTTTCCCCCATCGTGAGCGGTCACTATCCCCAGCGCGGTCATCACCTGCGTCCCGTTGATCAGGGCCAGTCCCTCCTTCGGGCCCAGTTCCACGGGGCAGATGCCACACATCTCCAGGGCGTCACGCCCCTTCAGCCGTTGCCCCTGATGGATGGCCTCGCCCTCGCCCAGCATCACGAGAACCATGTGAGCTAAGGGAGCCAGGTCACCACTCGCTCCGACCGAACCCTTGGCGGGAATAACAGGATGAACTCCCGCGTTTAACATGGCTATCAGAGTTGAGATGATGTCAAGGCTGACGCCCGAATGGCCTTTGGCCAGCGCATTGGCGCGCAACAGCATGACGGCTCTCACCACAGACTCTTCGAGGGCAGGTCCAACACCAGCAGAGTGACTTAGGATGAGGTTTCTTTGTAGGGCGCGGGCGTCCTTGGCGGAGATGGGAACGTTGCACAGATGACCGAAGCCTGTGGTAACACCATACACGGTAGACTGCTCTTTCACCAGTCTTTGAACCATCTCGTAGGACTCCAGGACACGTTCCCGGGCATCTGGCGACAGAGCCACCCTCTTTTCGTGGCGGGCAACAGCGACAACATCCCCAATGGTTAGCGACTGTCCATCTAGCAATACCTCAGATTCGGTCTCAACTTTCTGCTCGTTTCGACCATCGGCCACACTACTGATGCCAGCCATCTCGATTCTCCTGTCATCGAGTCTTGCGATCCTCTTCTGCACCTTCTCTCCCCAACAAAGAGGGGGCAGCTCCCAAGCTCAGATAGCTTGGACGCTGCCCCCTCTCGACTATCGACT
>DAHXJB010000555.1:0-4052 GCA_027372455.1 Chloroflexota bacterium
CTCTCCCGACGGCTGCATAGCAACCTGCTGCTCACCTTCGTCGGCGTCGAGTTGCTGATCGGCGCGGTCGGGGGCAGTTCCGCCCTGCTGCTTTACTTCACCTTCGGCGCCCTCAGATCGATCTACCAGCCGGTCATGTACGGTGTGATCGCCACAATCGGCATCCTGGTCGGGTTGGAGGTCCCGATACTCACAAGGCTGCTGGCCGAGAAGTACACACTGAGGGTCAACATAGCCAACGTGCTCACCTTCGACTACCTCGGGGGGCTGCTGGGTTCCCTGGCCTTCCCGTTGCTCCTGCTACCCTACCTGGGACTGATCCGCACGGCCCTGGCGGTGGGGCTGCTGAATCTTGCGATCTCCGCGCTGGTGCTGGTGACAGCCTGGCGACAGCTGCACCACCGCAACTACGCCGCGGTCTTGCTGCTGGCGACAGCCGGGCTGCTGAGCATCGGTCTCGCCCACAGCGACTCGCTCTGGGCCAACTTGGAGCAACGGCTTTACAGGGATCCGGTAATCTACTCCATCCAGACGCCCTACCAGCACATCACGATTACCCAGTGGAGGAACGACATCAGGCTGTTCCTCGATGGCAATCTCCAGTTCAGCTCCCTGGATGAATACCGGTATCACGAATCGTTGGTTCTCCCCGCGATGGCGGCAAGTCGGAATCACTCCCACGTTCTGGTGCTGGGCGGCGGCGATGGACTGGCTCCGCGCGAAATCCTGAAATACCCCAACGTGAAACAGGTGACCCTGGTCGATCTGGACGGCCAGATGACCCACCTCTTCCAAACCCAGCCGGAGTTAACCAAGCTGAATCACAACTCGCTCAACAACCCCAAGGTTAGAATAGTGAACACCGACGCGTTCAAGTTCTTGGAGGATGATAGCGGCTTCTACGGGGTGATCATCGCCGACCTCCCGGATCCCCGCAATGAGAACCTTCAGAAGCTTTACACCGAGGAGTTTTACCGGCTGGCGGCACGCCGTCTATCTGTGGGTGGAGTCTTCGTCACCCAGGCCACCTCGCCCTACTTCGCCCCTCAGGCGTTCTGGTGCATCTACGCCTCGATGCAGCAGGCCTGGCCGCAACTGCTCCCCTATCACGCGAACGTGCCTTCCTTCGGCGACTGGGGCTTCGTGATGGCATCTCAGCAACCGATCAACCCCGACAACCTGAAACTGTCGGTGCCGACCCGTTTCCTGGACGGTCCCACCCTGCGGTCTCTCTTCGTGTTCCCAGCCGACATGCCCTCCCTGAAGGAGCAGCCCAACAGCCTGATCCAGCCCGTACTGCCGGGTTACTACCGCGAGGGGTGGCCACAAGCCAGATAGGCCGGCACACGCGCCACTGCTAGGCCGCCCGCCGCGTCACTTCCTCCAACCGCTGGCAGGAAGGACAGAGATAGCTTTCCCGTCCGGCGGCCCAGATCTTCTCCACCAGCCCCGGGCATCCCACGCATGGCTTTCCGGCTCGCGCCACCACCTTCAGCTTCTCCTGATAGCCACCCTTCCGTCCCAGCACATCCCTGTAGGCCCTCGTGGTAGTGCCCCGCAACCGTATCGCCTCGGGCAGGATGGTGCGGATCGCCCTGTACAGCCGCTCCACCTCCTGCGGTGACAGGCTGCTGGCCGGGCGCAAGGGGTGGATGCGGGCCGCAAAGAGCGACTCGTCCGAATAGATGTTGCCCAAGCCCGAGACGACCCTCTGATCCAGCAGCAGCGCCTTGATCTGACGGCGAGTGCCCTGGAGCACCCGTCGAAAGAACTCCAGGGTAAACTGGTCGGAAATTGCCTCAGGTCCCAGTTCCCCCAGGGGTAGTCTGGTATTCAGCTCCTGCTCGTCCACCAGATTTATCATCGCAAAGCGCCTGCTATCCACCAACCGCAGCTGATGTCCGTCATCCAGATCGAGCAATAGCCTCGTGGATTTCTGCACCAGGTTATCCGGTTCCACCAACAGCAGCTGCCCCGTCAGTATGAGCTGCACCACGAGGGTTTTCCCCGAGGAGAGACGTAGCAGCAGGTACTTCGCGCGGCGATCAACCCCAGCTATGCGTTGACCGGCCAACTCCGCCTCCATCTCCGCTGCCGATGGGTACTTCACCAGCCGAGGGTCCAGCACACTCGCGGAGAGGATGGTGCGCCCCACGACCAGCGATCTCAGGTCGTTCTTGATTGTCTCTACCTCGGGTAGTTCTGGCATCTGCTCACACAGGATGATGGTCGTAGCGAGTGGGAAACAGCTCGCTGATGGATCGGTTCTCGTTCAGCCTTCGGATGGCGTCGGCCAGCAGCCCAGCCACCGTCAGCAACTTCATCTTGCGAAGCCGCTTCTCAGGTGGAACGGGCACGGTATCGGTGACGGCGATCTCCACGATGGCCGGATCTTTCAACCGATCCAATGCCCCATTCACGAGCAGCGCGTGGGTGGCCGCTACCGTAATCTCCGGCCTCGCACCGGCCCCCAGGAGGGCTCGCACGGCCCCCTCGATGGTACCCCCGGTTGTGATCATGTCGTCCACGATGAGGGGCCGCCGGCCCCGAACTTCGCCGATTACGGCGCGCACCTCAGTCTCCGCTCCCCCTAACCGCTCCTTATGCAGCACCGCCATGGGCAGGTCCAGCCCCCGAGCGTACTTCTCGGCCAGCTTCACACGTCCGCTGTCGGGTGAGACTACCACCATCTCCGGCTCCTTGCGCTTGAGCAGATGTTCCATCAAGATCGGGAACGCTGTCAGGTGATCCATGCCGATGCTGAAGAAGCCCTGGATCGCCGGGGCGTGCAGATCGATGGATACGACCCGATCGGCGCCGGCCACCGAAAGCAAATCGGCTACCAGGCGGGCCACTATCGGCTCCCGCCCCCTGGACTTCTTCTCCTGCCGGGAGTAGCCGTAGTAGGGGATGATGGCCGTGATGCGACCCGCGGCGGCTCGCCGGCAAGCGTCGATCATCACCAGCAGTTCCGTCAGATGGATGTCCACCGGCGGACAGGTGGACTGAAGCAGATAGACGTCGCGGCCTCTGACGGTTTCGTCCAGCCGCAAGCTCACCTCGCCGTCCGGAAAACGTCGCAGGGTCCGCTTGCCCAATGGCGTCCTCAGCTTGGAGATTACCGCCTTGGCCAGCTCCGGGTTTGCCGAACCGCAAAAGAGTCGGATGTCCATCTCGCCTCACGGCTCAGCACTGTGCGTGCCACAGACCGGTTCATCTTTCCAGTCGGGCGTACTGCATGAGCGGACCGCCTATCAGGGGCAAAGCATACTCCACGAAAGCAGGCGTCACGAAATTGTGATCGTCGTTGAGGAACTCGGGAGGAAACGGCTTGACCGTGTTGGCAATGTCCACAAGGGGGGCCGAATCGGTGGAACAGCGATAGTCTGGCGAGGGTTCCCGTACAAGAACCACCATCTGGTCGCTGCGCCCATCCACAACGTACTGGACCGCTCGCTGGCCCACCAGGTAGGCCTCCTCCAGATCGGTGCGGGAAGCCAGGGTCATTGACATCCGCTGAATGGTACCGGGCTTGTCGAATCGCGCACGCAGCCCAAGCTCCCGGGTCACGACCCGACAGAGATAGGCTGCCGGGCTCTCGTAATAGCCGTGGCCAAATGGATCCACAAAGTATGGTTTCTCGCTCCCGACCACCTGCCCTCGGCTGTCCCGTATGGTCTCCGTGAGCACCACAACCACATAACCCACTTCTCGATGCACCGCCCTGACATCCTCCAGGAACTTGGTTTCCTCGAACGGCACCTCCGGAACGTAGACGAGGTGGGGGGCATCCAGCACACTCCTCTTGCCCAGGACGCTGGCCGCGGCCACCCACCCGGAGTCGCGTCCCATGACCTCGATGATCTTGACCGGGTCGTATCGCTTCATCGCCTCGGTATCCATCCCCGCGTCCAGGGTGCTCTGAGCGACAAAGCGGGCGATGGAACCGTAGCCGGGACAGTGGTCGGTGATCGGGAGATCGTTGTCGATCGTTTTGGGGACAGAGATGACTCGGAGATCTTGCCCGATCTCGGCGGCACGGGTCGCCACGG
>DAHXJB010000561.1:0-6721 GCA_027372455.1 Chloroflexota bacterium
CTGTCGACTCGTCTTCTACTGAAATCATGAGGTCTTCGCCCATAAGAACGCCCTGGCTGGAGAGTTGTTACAGGGAAATGGAGCCAACTCGGGGATTATCGCCGGAGTCTAGATAGAGATATCGTCTTTTGTCTATGCCAAATAAGTACTACTCGATCCTGGCGCGAGCCTTGCAACTGCATGGGGTAAGGAGGTCGATCGATGAGAATCGGCGTTCTAGGCCCCATCTCCTGGCGCATCCCTCCGCGACACTACGGTGGCTGGGAGTTGGTTACCCACAACCTGGTGGAGGGACTCGTGGCGAGAGGTCACCAAGTAACCCTGTTTGCCACGGCCGATTCCGAGACCAGCGCCAAATTGATGAGCATCTGCCCCAGACCGTTGTCGGAGGATCGCACCCTTCCTGCCAGGATGTACGAGTCGCTGCACGCGGCTCTCGCATTCGAGCACGCCGCCGAGTTCGACCTGATCCACAATCACCTGGGTAGCTATCCCATGTGCTACGCCCGGCTGATACCGGTGCCGCTGGTGACAACCCTCCACGGGTCGGCCGCCGAAAACCACAGCGCCACCATCTACCGCCGGTATCGAGATTCCTGTTACGTCTCCATCACCGACGCGGAGCGTCGCCTGGCCCCCGACTTGAACTATGTGGCCACCGTGCACAACGGCATCGACGTGAACGCCTTCGACTTCAATCCCCATCCGGAGAACTACCTCCTCGTGTTGGGACGGATGTCACCCGACAAAGGGATCCATTCCGCGGTCGCCGTTGCGGAACGAAGCGGGATGCGGTTGATCCTGGCGGGCATCGTGCCACATGAGAACGAAGAGTACTTCGAGACCGAGGTGCGGCCCCACCTGAAGCCAGGGGCCATAGAGTTCATCGGGCCGGCCGATCACGCCCTGAGGAACCGATTGATGCGCGGAGCCTATGCCCTGCTGCATCTGGTCACCTACGAGGAGGCGTTCGGGCTGACCATGGTGGAGGCCATGGCCTGCGGCACCCCTATCATCGCCACTCCCAAGGGCTCCGTCCCCGAACTGGTGGTGAATGGCAAGACCGGCTATTGGTCAAACGATGTGGAAAATGTATGCAGGGTGCTGCCGAAGGTCGCTGAGCTGAACAGGGGTGATTGTCGCCGCTGGGTGGAGGAGAGGTTCGGGGTAGATCAGATGGTGGACCGCTACGTCGAGGTGTACGAGAGGGTGCTGGCGCTCCACGCAGAATCGCACCCTCACCCCTTCCCTCACCCCGACCCTCACCCAGAGGGAGAGGGCCAGGGTGAGGGCTGATCTCTTCCTATTCCCCCTCCTCAGGTTCCTCAGTCACCGCCTCGCCCCCTTCGTTGCCGATGGCCCCGAAGCCGGTATCGCCGTAACCGCCGGTAACGCCGGGATCGGTGTCTGCCCCCAGACCCGCGGTTTCGTATCCCCGTGACAGCGTCCTCAGTCCCGGCGCTGCCGCGGCGTTGCTCAAAGCCCGGATGAAGGTCCACACCGCATCCTCGCTCATCCCTTCGGCCATCGCGATCTCAAAGGGCCGCTGGCCATCGGCGATCCGCTGGGCCATTCGTTGCTCCTGATCCGGCAGCGACTCTACCAGGCCGGGCACGCTGTTCAGACGATCCCTCAGCTCTCGATATCCCCGCTCCTCTTCCTCTGCATACTCTCTTGGAACCATGGCGGTTTCCTTGCCCCACTTTGATGATTGCAGGACCAGTCCCGCGGGTAGCGCAGCGGGGTGACCACGCCGGCCCTCTTCTTCCCTAACCAACGGAGATGGGCCGCTCAGTGGAGGCGACCCAACCAAGCGACCCATCAATGTGATCGGCGAAACGCATACGCCCGCATCACCTCCCTCACAGGACGCTTACTCCCTTGAGGACGGCTACGCTAATTGGCCATTTTGGCAGGAAACGTGCCACGCTCTTCTATTGACAATATGTATGGACCAAGTGCAAATTGAATGTCTCGCTGCTTTGGCAGCAACCCGGAAGTGCGCCGCCATAACCTCTCTTTTGAGGTGAGCCTTTGGACGCCAACCTGATGCTGTTCAGCCTCTTCGGAGGGGTCTACCTCCTCCTGTATGGGATCCGTCTGGCCGGCGAGGGGATGCAGCGGGCAACAGGCAACCGACTGCGGCAACTCCTCGGCAGTCTCACCAACCATCCGGTAGTTGGTCTGCTGGTAGGTACTGGGATGACCGCGGCGCTCCAGAGCAGCGGCGCCACAACGGTGATGATGGTAAGCCTCGTCGGCGCCGGGCTCATGAGCCTCCCACAGGCTATCAGCGTCATCCTGGGCGCGGACATCGGCACCACCATCACCGTCCAACTGATCGCATTCAAAGTGATGGACTACGCGGTCCTCCTGGTGGGTTTGGGCCTGGCCATCATGTTCGGCTTTCGCCGCAGCGTCTATCGCCACCTGGGTGAGGGGATACTCGGATTCGGCTTCATCTTCCTGGCCATGAAGATCATCGTCGACGGCATGGCCCCACTGCGGCAGAGCCAGCTCTTCCAGGAGATCCTGCTGAATCTGGCGGGTACGCCCTTTCTGACGCTGCTGATCTCGGCGGTCCTGACGGCCCTCGTCGCCTCCAGCGCGGCCACCATCGGCCTGGCCATCACCCTGGCCCTCCAGGGATTGCTGCCGCTACCGGTGGGGATGGCCATTGTCCTGGGAGCCAACCTAGGCACCTGTGCCACCGCCTTCGTTTCCTCCCTGGGCACGGCGCCGGAGGCCCGTCGGGTCGCCATTGCCCACATCCTCATCAAGTCGGCGGGGGTACTATTGCTGCTCCCCTTCCTGCAAACGCTGTCCGGACCGGTCGCCCTGCTGGGAAACGACGTCCCGAGGCAGATCGCCAACTTCCACACCCTGTTCAACATGGCCCTTGCCCTGCTGTTCCTGCCCTTCACCAAGCCCTTCGCGAAGCTGGTGACCGACCTGGTGCCCGACGTGAAGAGGACCGGCGACCCGATGCAACCCCGATACCTGGACGATACCGTCCTGGACACACCGCCGCTGGCGCTAGGGCAGGCGACGCGAGAGACCCTGCGAATGGCAGATCTGGTCCAGGAGATGTTCCGAGACGCCATGACCGTGTTTCGCAGCAACGACCTGGCCTTGGCGGAGGAGCTTCAGACCCGGGACGACGTGGTAGACCGGTTGGAGGAGCACATCAAGCACTACCTGACGCGCCTCAGCGAGCAGAGCCTGGCACCGGAGCAGTCGAAACGCGAGGTGAGTCTGCTGTTCATGATCCAGGACCTGGAGAACATCGGCGACATCTTGGACAAGAACCTAATGGAGTTGGCGAAGAAGAAGATCGCCAATGGGTTGGAGTTCTCCGCCGAGGGGGCCAATGACATCGAGCAGTTGACCAGGTTGGTGGGGGAGAACCTCAATTTGGCGGTATCGGCCTACGCTACCCAGGACGCCGAACTCGCTGAGAAGCTGCTGCGCCACAAGCTGAATATCACCAGGATCGAGCGAGAGTTGAAGCAGGCCCACATCCGCCGTCTCCACGAGGGGATAAAGGAAAGCATCGACACCAGCGCTATCCACCTGGACGTTCTCTCCAACCTGGAGAGGATCAACTCCCACGCCACCAACATCGCCTTCGTCGTACTGGGAGAGCTGTAGCCTCGTGTAGGCTGACAAAGCTATCCGGAATGGCCTAAGCACGATGTACGGGACAGAGCTATTCGGAATAGCTTACGCGAAGACTCTTGCCAGACCCATTCGGAATAGACCAAGACGGAACAGTTGTTGCTGCACCGTACGGTTCGCTGTATACTGAACTACAGATATAAGTGAGAGGTGCACTGTGGGCCGACAGATCAGGCTGAACGAAGACATATACGGCTTGACCGACCTGCGGGAATCGCTGCCCCCGGTGGTGGCCAAAGCCAACGAGACCCAGCGCCCGATGGTGAGAACCAGGCGCAGCCAGGCCGTGGCCGCCATCGTGGACATCGACGAACTCCAAGGGCTCTACGACAGGATCGAGGAGTTGGAAGGACTGGAAGACCAACGCATCATCGAGGAGTTCGAGTCCGCCGAGGCCCGAGAGGAGATTAGCTGGCTCTCCGACGGGGAGATGGGTACTTTCCTGGATCAGCTGGTGGCCGAGGCCCGCAAGCGTGCTTAGGGTCCGGTGGTCAAGTCGGACCAAAGACGATTTCCTTCGCATCACGGGCTTCTGGCTGGAACAGGAGCCCGATCTGGTGCCCGTCGTCATCTCCTCCATCCGCAAGCGGGTGGCATGGATAGCGGACGGGCATCACCTGTCCGGTACTCCCATCGGAGGGCGGCTCAAGGACTACAGGTGGTATCTTGAGCGGAAGTATGGCTACAAGATCTACTACCGCCTCGAGGGCCAGCCTCCCAATACCATCGCGGTGATCACCATCCGCCACGGCAGAGAGCGCCCCTTGAAAGCGACCCCGCTTCGAAGGTACGCCAAGTAGTCAGGGAGTCCCTCTTGCCATGACGGCCGTTGCCCGGCGCCCTCCCCTTAGGTGAGAGGGCATGAGCGGAATGCGGCAGGGTTGCCCCTGGCTCGCCGGGCGGAGGGCAACCCGTCCCCTGCTCTACTCGGCGAGGAAGGCGATGCGGACGGCGCCATACCGCTTGCCCTTGACGAAGAGGGGAACCGCCATATCGCAAACGGTGTCCCCGGTGTTCCTGGCCTGGGTCTGCAACAGGAAGGTGCCCGGCGGCAGCGATTGGTCCGGATCAACGCCCGCGGCCAGGAAATGGGCCCTGCTCGCACGCTTCGGCGCCCGGTCCCACCCCTTCAGCCCCACCCTGGCCGCATGCAGAACGACAGGATAATCTGTTATCCACTTTGACCGGTTGAAGACGGCATCGACCTTGGGATCCCCCTTCCAGTCCGGGCAATACTTGGTCAGGTGGGTGAAGTTGTAGCCGTTGACGTCCGGCACGCAGACGTTGTTCAGCCGCCTGTCCTTGGCCAGATACTTGTCCAGGATTGCCCGCACCTGCACGTCGAGCAGGTGATCCCAGGAAACCGAGTACTTGGGCGGTTGAAACCCCTCTTGTGGCACCCGGCTCACGTTGAAGAGACGGGAGAGCTTCTGGATGGCCGGACCCTTGATCTCCTCATAGCGCCAGCCCACCAACTGATCCAATGCAACCTTCCGATCGTCCACAGCCCTCTCCATGAGGCTCTGGATCTCCTCGGCGCACTCGGTTGTCCACTCCCGCACCTGCTCGGTGAAGGTGCCCAGCCGGTACCGTGCCAGCAGCCGGTGGATCTCCATGGTAGCTGAGCCGATCTCCTGGGAGGTGGCCGATGCCTCGACAGTGGCAGCCATCGTCCTGGCAGATTCGTTCAGCTTCGCCATCCGGGTCGCCACATCCTCGATCGTGGCCGCCATCTCCTGGTTTGCCGCCGCCACGGAACTCATCTCTCCGGTGGAGCGACGCGCCAGATCTGAGATCGCCGACAGGGTCTCGCGAGAGGATTCGGCCTCCTTGGAAGCCAGCTTCGCATCCTGGACGTTCCGACCGATGACTTCCGACAGCTCGCCCATCTCCTCCTGGAGACCCTTCACCATTCGGAAGATCTCCTTTGTGCTCTCCCGGGTTCGCTCCGACAGCTTACGCACCTCAGCGGCTACCACGGCGAAGCCCCGACCGTGCTCCCCGGCCCTGGCAGCCTCTATGGCGGCGTTCAGGGCCAGCAGGTTGGTCTGGTCGGCGATGTCTCGGATGGTCTCGGTGATCTTGTCGATCTCAGCCGAGTGCTCTATCAACTTCCTAACGGTCTCCGCGGAGCTCTGAGCCGTCCGGCTGCTGCCCTCCACCCTGGCTACCACCGCATCGACAGCCTCCTGCCCCTTCACGGCCACCTCTAACGTGTGCTGAGAGGTGTCGCTGGATCTTCCCGCCGCATCGGCCACCTCCTCACCCGCCTGCCGAGCCTGAGACAGCGACTCCGCAGCCCCTTCGGTTTCCCTGGACTGTTCCTTGGCAGTGGCCGCGATGCCGCGAATGTTCTTCGCTGCGCCAACGCCGACCCTGTTGGTCTGCTCGTCGATCGACCTGAGTAGCTGAGTGAGCTCTTCAAGGAAGCGGTTCACCAGCCGCGCGGTCTCGGAATCGGGCGATCCTTTCGGTAGTTGCAAACGCGACCGTAGATCTCGTTCCCCCTCCACCAGGTCACGCAGAAACGTGACCACGGGACTCCCCTCCCCAGCATCGATCCTCGTGACATTGGGCACCACGCTCCCCGGGAAGGCTCGCACCTTCGGCTCGACTCCGTACTCCGGTTGCCTGTAACTACCCGTCATCTTCCACCCGACCTTTCGATGGGGTCAACCCCTAGAGGGCCTAATGGCGCCACAAACACAGTCATGCCACGACAGGACACATGATTATGTATCGGCAGACAGTACGGAATAGAAAAGGGGTGGGAAAGGATCGGCACTCGGGATTGGGAAAAGGCCTCCGCCGGGTCCTAGCTCTTCTTGACCTTGTCGCCGTCCCGCAGATCGTTCTGGCCGGCGACCACGACCTCCTCTCCGGCCTTCACCCCGCTCACCACCTCAACCGTCCCGTCCTTGCTCAGCCCCAGCTTCACCTGCCGCATCTGAACGGTGTCTCCATTCAGCACGAACACTACGGTTTGCCCGGAGCGGGTCACCACCGCCTCCTTCGGGATCAGCACCGCCTTCGGCTTCTCCTG
>DAHXJB010000571.1:0-4763 GCA_027372455.1 Chloroflexota bacterium
CGGCCTCCGATGGGTTCGCCTCCATCAGAGGGACGTGCTTGTGGGCCGCGGCGTGGAAGATCACCGAGGGGCGGTACTCCCCCATGATGGCCTTGAGCCGGGGCAGGTCTCGCACGTCCGCTATGATGGGCACCAACTCGGTGCCGAGTGCTGATTGCTGCGTGCTGAGCGCCGAGTGCTCCCTCTCCCCTTGGGAGAGCGTGAACACGCCAGAGGGCATGTTCACGGGGGTGAGGGCTGCTGGGAGCGCGGGCATCTTGCCTGCCCCAGCCTGGGTGCTGAGTGCCGGGCGGCGGGGCACAAGACCCCGCCCTACACCATCGGACTCGCGGAACTGCGCACTTAGTAGCTCCTGGTGGATCTGGTAGATGCTGTTCTCGCCACGTCCCAGCAGCAGCAGCCGCCTTGGCCGGAAACCGACGATCTGCCGGCATAGCTCCGAGCCGATTGATCCCCCCGCGCCCGTCACCATCACGGTAGTGCCCCTCAGGAAGCCGGCGATCGACTCCAGCTCCAGCGCGGCCGGCTCGCGCCGCAGCAGGTCCTCCAGCTGCACCGGCCGGATCTGGCTGAAGGACACCTGCCCGGAGATCAGCTCGGCCATACCAGGGAGGGTCATCACCCGCACGCCGATCTCTTCACAGCTCTCCATAATCTGCCTGATGACCACGCCCGGCGCAGTGGGCATCGCTACGATCACGGTGCCGGCCTGCAGACCCTGCACCGCGGAGCCCAGCTCCGAACGGTTTCCCATCACCTTGATCCCATGGATCAGCATCCCCCGCTTCTGGGGGTCGTCGTCGATGAATCCCACCGGCTCCATCGCCAGCCGTGGGCGCAATCGCAGCTCCTTGGCGACGCTCGCTCCGGCATCACCGGCGCCCACGATCAGCACCCGCTGAACGGTCCCAATCCGGGATTGATCCACCCTCTGCCCACCGACCCACCTTCCGGCCTGAACCGTTCGCAACGAGAAGCGGCTCCCCCCGAACAGCGCCATGGAGAGCAGCCACTCTATCCCCACGATGGAGCGCGGAAAGCCGTAGGCCGGTGCGCCGGGCCCCGTGTAGCTGAGTCCCAGCACCACGATTCCGAACAGCACCGAGCCCGCGGTGGTGGCCAGGACGATCGCCTGCATCTCCTCCACGCTGGCGTATCGCCACAGCCGCTGGTACAGGTTGAAGCGGAGGTTGACGCCGATCCTGATCGCGAGGAGTGGTGCCAGCAGCCAGGCGTAGCGGGGCAGGTATGCTGGGAACGCCCGCTCGGGTATGTCGAGCCGGAGGGCAAAGGCGAGAACGAAGGCTGCGCCCACACAGATAACGTCTATGACGAGGAGATGCCGGCCTCGGAAGCTCAGCCAGGGACCATGTTGAGAGTGCAGCGTGTCCCCGATGCTCAATCTCTGCCGCAACCTAGCCTTTCTGCCTCACCTGTTTCACCGCTTCTCCCAGCCTGTCGCACACTGCGTCCACCTGCTCCTCCGTCATGACGCCGGAGAACGGTAACGCCAAGGTGGAGCGAGCTATCATTTCGGTGACCGGGAAATCGCCCTCCTGATAGCCAAAGAGCTTGCGGTAGAAGGGCTGTAGCTGTATGGGCGGGAAGTAGGCCCTGGAGGGCACGCCACGTTCCTCAAGATACGCCATTACAGCTGTGCGGTCAACTTCTGGATCCAGATGGACGACGTACAGGAACCAGCTCATCCGAGTGGTGGTTGGGACGACCTGTGGAATGGAGACTCCGTCTGCCGATGCCAGCCGCTCGTTGTACATTCGGGCGATCCGATCACGCCTGGCCAGCAACTCCTCGATCCGTCCCATCTGCACTGCCCCCAGGGCAGCGCTCATCTCGTCCATCCGGTAGTTGTAGCCCAGTCGGCTGTGATCCAGCCAGGAGTCGAAGACATCCCTCCCTTGATTTCGCAAGCTCTTGAACAGGGCGTCCCACTGTGCCCGGTCGGTGACGATCATCCCGCCCTCGCCCGTCGTGATCTGCTTGTTGGGGTAAAAGGCGAAAACCGCTGCATCGCTCAGAGTGCCCGCTTTTCGACCCTTGTAGCTGGCGCCCAACGCCTCACAGGCGTCCTCGATCACCAGCAGATCGTGCCGGCGCGCCGAATCCAGGAGAGGATCCATGTCCGTTGGTTGGCCGAAGGTGTGGACCGGCATGATAGCCTTCAGCTTGTGTGACCACCTGTCCGTTGGCTGACCTCGAAGCGCGGGTGGAAGGAACCTCTTTGCCCCGGGTTTGCCACTCACAATGGCGTCCACGGCTTCCGATACCAGAGCCGGGTCCAGGTTCATGCTCACCGGATCTATGTCCACGAACACGGGCACCGCCCGTTCATACAACAGGGAGTTGGCCGTAGCGACGAAGCTGAACGGGGTGGTGATGCACAGGTCTCCGTCGGAGAGACCGGCCGCGATTACGCACAGGTGGAGCCCCGCGGTTCCGCTGCTCACCCCCTTGGCGTGTCGCGTGCCAATGAAATCGGCTACCTTCCCCTCGAAGCTTTCCAGCCACGGGCCTATGCTCAGGACTGGAGTGTGCAGCACCTCGTTGACCGCTCTGATCTCCTCTTCGGTGATGCTCGGTCCGGACATCGGTACTCGCATCTCTAACCCCTCGATTCTTGATGTCGGTCTACTGGATGTGCCTTCACGACTCGGGCGGGCAGTCCAACCGCTGTTACGTTGCTAGGAATGTCTCGGGTGACGACCGATCCGGCGCCAACGATAGACCACTCTCCGATGCGACGGCCGGGTATTACCACCGTGCCAATACCCAGGAAGCTCCCTTCTCCGATCTTGACGTTCCCACCCAGATGCACCCCTGGTGCAATGTGGCAGTGGGCTCCGATAGTACAGTGATGGTCCACAGTTGCTCCGGTGTTGACGACAGAGTTGTCGGCGATGGCGGTTCCAGTGTTTACCACCGCGCTCGCGCACACCAGGATGCCCCTCCCCAGCTGTACCGAAGGTGCCAGCACCGCGTTCGGGTGCACGACGTTCACGATGTCTTCTCCTTCACTAACCAAGTGGACAAAGAGCCGGGCACGGGTGGCATTGTCGCCGATGGCCACAAAGACCGCATCGTGGCTGAAACTGCCAATCTCCGCCAAGGGGCCGAGTACAGGCAGCCCAAGGATGCTAGCTCCCATAAGCCGCGGGTCGTCGTCCAGGAACCCTATTGGCTCAGCCGTTGGCGCGATCTGCATCGAGCGCAATAGCGCATCGGCCGCTACCTGCGCGTGTCCGCCTGCGCCAACGATCAGAACTCGCTTCATCGTCGGTTCACCGAGTTGCCGTGGGGTGTTCCCTGAAACTCTTCCATGGTGGCATGGCCCGGTTGACTTATGCCCTGACGCTTCAGAACGCTCAGGACTGTGAGACCAAGTATCTTGAGATCCAACCAGATGGACCAGTTGTCCACGTACCAGAGATCGAGGGCGAACTTCTCCTCCCAGGAGATGGCGTTTCGTCCGTGAATCTGTGCCCAACCGGTGATGCCGGGCGGCAGGTTGTGGCGACGCATCTGCTCGGGAGTGTAACGATCCAGGTACTGCATGAGTAACGGCCGGGGCCCCACGAGACTCATTTCGCCACGCAACACGTTGAACAGCTCTGGAAGCTCGTCGAGACTGGCGCTGCGAAGGAAGCGACCAAGGCGTGTTAGGCGATCTTTGTCGGGCAGCAGCTGGCCATTCTTGTCGCGCGTGTCCACCATCGTACGGAATTTGAGCAGCGTAAAGGGCTTGCCGGCGAGTCCTGGGCGCTGTTGTCTGAACAGACAGGGCCGGCCCATGGAGATCAGGATAGCCCCGGACACCAGAGCGAATACCGGCGAACAGACCGCCGCCGCCAGGGATCCTATCATTAGGTCCATTATGCGCTTAGCGATCAGCACAAGGTCATCCATTGCCTGCGAATAGGCCATTTGTTGATTACCGCAAGCCCTTCTTCTCGAGCAGTTGCGCGTACAGCTCCTCAATGAACGAGAACTTCTGGTTCTCGTCGAAAAAGGTTTCCGCGCGGCGCCGGGCGGCCTGACCCATCCGCCGCCGTTTGGTTTCGTCACGTAGCAGCTCTATCGTGGCCTCGGCCAGCCGTTTGGAATCCCGAGGTGGGACCAGTATCCCCGTTTCACCATCCACGACCACTTCGTTGCAGCCTCGTATGTTGGTGGCGATTACTGGCTTGGCCATAGCCGCGGCTTCCTCCAGCACCAGCCCTACCCCCTCTCGGTAGGAGGGCAACACGAAGATGTCCATGCTCGCGTATAGGTCGTTCAGATCGGACCTCATTCCCAGAAAGTGCAGCTGATGATTGACGCCAAGCTGTCTGGCCAACGACTCCAGTTTCGACCTGGTTTCCCCCTCTGACGGCCCTATCACCAGGAAATGGATCTGGGGGACTACCTTGCTCACCTGCGCTGCCGCCTCGACGAACTCCCGGCACCCTTTTTCGGCCGTTAGCCGGCCAGCAAAGCCCACCACTGGGAGGTCTGGTGCCAGACCCAGTTTGGCTCGAACGGGCTGCCCATCTATCCCTGGGTTGTAGCGTTGCAGGTTCACGCCAAGTCCGTAGCCAAGCTTAACCAGCTTTTCGGGGCTCGCGATACCAGACCGAAGGGCGAGAGTGTAATCTTCCCCGTTGATGACAATGGTCGCGTCAGACAGGCGAGCGCCTAGCCAGGCCAGGGTCACGTGGAAGCTCCGCTTCGGGCCGGACATATTATAGAAGTAGAAGCCATGCTCCATC
>DAHXJB010000602.1:0-3179 GCA_027372455.1 Chloroflexota bacterium
CTATACTGGGCGGGTGGTTTGGGGGACGAGTTGCAGGGCGTCAACCGAACCTGGGGATTGAGAGGGACCGAACCGGACAACAATCGCGGCACGGATCTCGCGAGCTTCTTCGAGCACAGGCAGCCGTCCCGGAGCGATTTCGAGTGAGCATGGCCCTTCGTAGCCCCTTGCGTTTGAGCGTCCGCTTCGAAGAGGTCTCTGCGTGGTTTCTCGCATAAGTTGGTTAAAGTATCGCCTCGGCGCAAAGACGTGGCCGGGTCTACTCCAGGGTGAGTTCATTGCACTAGCTGCCATAGTGGCTGCGGCCCTCGCCGTGCGGCTGTTGTTACTGCCTATCCCCGGTTACAAGTACGACGTCCTGTTCTTCACCAATTGGGCAAACCAGCTGACCACGGCTCCGTGGAGCAGCTTCTACGACATCGCTAATCCTACATGCGAATATCTGCCCGGCTACTTCTATATCCTCGCGGGAACCGGACTGGTGAAGAAGCTGCTTTCGGGCGGTGCGGATCTATCGCCCGCGAGCTTCGAAGCCTGGATGAAGTTCGGCGCCATCACGGCCGATCTCGTCCTGGCCGTGACTGCCTATCAGCTTGTTCGTCGCTTCACGGATCCCAGGCGTGCTCTGGCCGCCGCTGCCCTCGTGGCTTTCAATCCGGCCTCCATGTTCGTGGGGGCTGTCTGGGGACAGGTGGACTCCATAGCTGTGGCCTTCTCCTTTCTTGCCCTGTTCCTCCTGATGTCGGGCAGACCCACCCTCGCGGCGATATTCGCCAGCTTTGGCTTTCTGGTGAAGCTCCAGTACTCTCTTTTCCTCGCTGTAGCCGGCGCGGCCTACCTCCGATCGGAAGTTGGGCGTCTCCCCTCTCTCCGCTCGAAGGGGGCGCGTGCGATCTGGGCTCAGTGGGCTGCTCGGAGGGTCGTGCTGCCTGTTGTCGTCCTGGTGGTGTTGATCGAGTCCCTGTTGCTGCCGTTTTCCGTATCGATCTGGCCCGCACCGGGCGCAGCGTGGACGCTTCAGGAACGGATGGCCGTCGCTTCTCGCATGTACCCTTTCGCAAGCCCGGGTGCTTTCAATTTCTGGGGCATTCACCTGATCAAGGGGCTCCGTCAGCCGGATAGCCTGGTTGGATGGCTCTCTCTGAGCTATCAAACCTGGGGTCTCATCCTGGTGGCTGTGGTGATCTGCGCGGCTGTTCTCCTGGTTCTGCTGCGTCCTGATGATCCGGCCGCCGTCCTCTGGGGTTGCTCATTGGCGGCATTCGGCCTCTTCGAGGTCGCCACCAGGATTCACGAGCGCTACCTCTTTGCCGCAATCCCCTTGTTCGGGACTGTAGTGGTTTTCAAGCGATGGGTTCTACCTCTCTATGTGGGCCTTACCGGGGTCTACATGGTCAATCTCTGGTATGTGTGGGCGGAAAACCGGGGAGACATAGCTGCCGACTTCAATCTCGGCTACTGGGTATCAGACTTCGGCGCCCTAGTGTTCCTTTTGTGCCTCGCAGCGCTAGCACTCATGCTGGTCCGCGGTTTCAGACCGACTCCTCGGACAATTGGAGACCAACCGAACATGTGGATTTCCGAGACTGGTGGTACAGTTTCTATAGGCCGCGCCGTCGTGCCCACTACCCCGTCTCCTCGTTCGGGGGCATTCGGCCAGAACCGAGGTGCGTTCAGTCGGAAGCTTGGCACGGTCGCGCTGGCGGTACTCGGGGTCTTCGTGACAGGGTTTATCCTTCTGAATACGGCCGGTGCTGACGACGCTACGACCGGGGCCACGGTGAAGACGGTGATGATACGCGCTTACTACTCATGGCAAGACACGGGGATCACAGTTAAAGCCGGCGAGAAGGTCTCAGTGGCGGTCATGGGGGAGTGGAGCAATCAGAAGGACGGCGATCTATACGGCCCAGGGGGCAATGGTAACCTCGATCCAAGCGACATCATGCCCTCGGCTCCGGTTGGGGCGATGCTCGGGCGAATCGGTGATTCGCCGCCCTTCCTGGTCGGTGATCATACCGATTTCACGGCGCGCGTCTCTGGCACTCTCTGGTTAGTCATGAACGACTGGCCAGGCAGTGGGCATAACGACAACCGTGGGCGTGTGGATGCGGTCATCGGCGTCTCAAGCCCTTAGCGGTGAGCGATCGCCGAGATGAGGATGTACACTATGACGAGACCAATTGGGGTGATATAGAAACGGCTGTCGAAAGCGATCCGCGTCTTGTCGGTCTGCTAAGGAATGCTTCGCAGGTCCTGGCATTCATCGCGTTCCTGATAGGTTGGCTGGGCCTGGTCGGTTGGGCTCTGAACATAGATGCTCTTACGCACGTTCTTCCGGGTTTGGTGGCGCTGAGGGCAAATACTTCGGCCGGCTTTGTTCTGGCCGGGGCATCGTTGTGGTTGGTTCAGGGGGCGCCGAAAGAGGAGCGAGAGAGGCGCTTTGCCCAACTCTGCGCAGTCCTCGTCGTGTTGCTGGGTCTGGTCAACCTGGGAGAGTATCTGTTCGGGTGGCGCTTCGGTTTTGACCGGCTGCTATTCCCGGACGCGGACGTCGCCTCGTCCACTTCTTCCGGCCGGATGTCCGTGACCGTCGCCGGTAGCTTCCTACTTATCGGGCTGTCGCTTCTGCTTCTCGGCTTGAGGAGACCGGGGGCTCTTCGTGTGGCCCAGATCTTCGGTCTTGTGACCGTGGCGCCGTCTCTGGTCGCACTGGCTGGATACGCATACGCCGTAGAGACTCTGTATGCACACCCCGTTTCGGCCATTGCCGTGCATGCCGCGGGAGCATTTCTAGCACTCTGCGCGGGCATACTGTTCGCCTACCCCGATCAGGGTCTGATGGTGATAGCAACCGCTCGCAGCGCTGGTGGCTATATGTTGCGCCGCATGGCGCCCGCAGCCGTCGTCGTCCCGCTCGTGCTGGGATGGCTGGCCCTCACAGCGCGCCGGGCCGGCCTTTACAATTCGGTCGTCGAGTTGTCGATCCTGACGGTGTCCAGCATAGTCGTCTTCGCTATCTTGGTCCTCTTGAGCGCCTGGTCCCTGCACCGCATGGATCTGCATCGCCGTCGAGCCGAGTTCAGGAAGGAGTACATGGAGGAGTATATCTCCATGATTTCCCACGATCTACGAGCCCCGTTGACGGTCATCCAGGGTCAGGCGCAACTGCTTCAGAG
>DAHXJB010000603.1:0-8533 GCA_027372455.1 Chloroflexota bacterium
GCAGTGACAGCCCATACTTGAAGGCGTGGTAGCGTGCCCGAATCGGCGATATTCCGGTTCTCTCCACTGGTACACTACGAAAATCAATGCAATACCGAGTTCCCAGACCAATGGCACGAGACAAGAGTAACAGGGGGAATACTGCCAAGAGTCCATCCACATCGGTCAACACAACTCTCGGATTACGCCGAAGCAACCACGCCCCGATATAGACAGTGAAGATGAGCCGCTGAAGCGGCCTTAAGAGCCTCACGGTCAACGCCGGAATGACACGGAGGTCAAGGTCCCACTTAGGTCGACTGGACCAATTGCGTAGAGGATGCTGCAGCACTAATCTGACAGATATCCCCTCGTGCTTCAAGGCCCGAAGCATATTGAATCGGGCTGCCAAGAAAGACGCTGGAACAGCACCGTCGATCGGTGGTGGTCCCAGGTCAGTACAAAACCAGAGCAAGTCAATTCGATCCAGTTGTCAGAACCCCTTGATCAAGATAAAGGACAAAAACACGCTCACAATAGAGGGCATTTGCATGTCCCTCCACGCCACTTGCGTCACCTATCCAGGTTACGTTACATGGAAGATCTTTCGCACTCTACCCTCTCATCGTAGCCACCTGTCGGCAAAGGCTGACGCATGTCATCGATGATTTGCACCATTCATTTCCCGCCGGCAACAATTCGCTCCTTCTGGCGCTTGCTCGCAATTCTTGACCGCCACATCGACAGCGCGGGTTCCAGAACGGTAATGATCACAGATGTCTCGCCCCACAGACGGAGCACGACGAGGTAGACAGCCGTTCCTGCAATCAGCCCAGCGGCAACTATCGAAAGTGAATTAGCGCCAAGCCCGCCTAGCAACTGCATTAGCATCCAGGTGGTAGTGGCAGTAGCGATGCCAGCTAAAAGATAGTGGACAGAAGCCGTGATTGAGAGGACTCGCATGTATTGAGGCATCAGAGCATAGCCAGCCAAGACCGCAAGCGTAACTTGCAGAGCCTGCGCCACCGCCAGCCCCGTGTAGCCAGCTGTCCTAACAAGTATCATGGCAAAAACGATGCCAAACACAGCCGCAACTGCTCCGACCGCAGGGTTAGTGACTGTATCTTTGACAACGTAGTATGCGCGACCCACCACATTACCTAGCATCTGAAACACAACAGTCAGCAAAGCAAGAGGAAGGACATGAGCTACACCGACTGTCGCGATGTGAGAAAAAGTACCTCTTTCCAAGAGTAGTTCGACTAGGGGAACGCCCAACACGCTAAGCATGCTAAACACGGGGATAATAGTAGCTAACGTCAAGCGAAATCCATAATCGATACTCTTCGCTAGCCCATCCTTGCCACGAAGCTCGAATTCCCTTGTCATTTCAGGGAAAAGCCCCGCGGCAATCCCAGCTCCTGTCAACGACAGCACCATGCCGGAGACCTTCGATGCATAGCCTAGATATGACAGATCACCATTGGATAAGCTTGACGCGAAGAAACGCTCTGACACCGGCGCGACGCGGGTAAAAACGCCAAACAAAACTAGTGGAACCAGAAGGCGGCCAAATTCCCTGAGTCGTTGGTCACCAAGAGGAAGCAGCCCTCCCCGAACAGGATTAAGACAGGGGATCAAGACGACGGACGACTGGAGAACGACTGACACTGCTCCACCTAGAGCGAGCGCCATGGGCCCGAGCGTTCCCCGCCCTAAGATGACCACAGCCAAGTTACCCAGTGAGCCCAGAGCCGGAGCAGTGGCAGGCCAAAAGTAGTACCCGCGGGCATTCTGCACACCGGTGGCGAGGCTCCCCAAACCGGACACTGGCACGACCAGCACCAGTACTCTGAACATCCTGACAGCTAGTTCAGCCTTGTAGCCTGTTAGCCCTGGAGCTGTGCTGGAAATGATCTGAGGCGCCAACAACGTTCCAGCTACGGCCACTAGGCCCAAGAACCCGCCAACCAGCAAGAACAGCGTCGCGACCAGAGCCCAAGCATCAGCCTCACGATCAGCAGACAACTCCCTTACGAAAGAGGGAACGAACACGAAGGACAACGCACCAAGCAACACTGCCTGCAAGTAGGACGGGATGACAGTTGCCGTCAAGTAAGCATCAGTCTCCAGTCCGGCCCCAAACGCCCATGCCACCACCAGTTGACTGGCTACCCCGGCTAAGAGACAAGCCACACTACCGACTGTTGTCCTCAAGGCAGACTGCGCGATCCTCTCCTGAGACGTCGAAGTGCTGTTCTCCAATTCCCCTCACTTGCCAGAATTGGTGTGCGTTGCGACCAAACTGCAGTAGCGTACAAGGGCACGCTAGCAGCTCGAGATGTGACTCTATGACTCCACGGATCTAGCGCGTATCATGAACCCCACGGTTCTTCACCGCTGGTGCCAAGCACCAACGCGTGGAGAAGCAAATGGCGGCCAATAGGAAGGGCCTTCACCTACTGTTCCAAGAATGCGCAATCGACATATGGCTCCCGGCTGAGGCCGTCGCAAGACGCCTCCTTGAACCTGCGCATTTCGATCAACCGGACTAGGCCAACCGGATTTAGCGACTGCCACTCGCTTCAGCTGTAAAGCACCATACAGCGAGTCCGATTGCAATATGCATCGGGCGATTGCTTACTGATTACGCAGCTTCATCGAGTTCAGTCTGGACCTAGCAGTCTCATCGCTCGGATCAAGCCGCAGGATCTGCTCATAGCTGTTCATGGCACATTGCTCCTCTTGGGTTCCCCAACACAAGTTCCCTAGCTTCCTCAGTAGGCTCAGCTTCAGACCATCCTGCGAGTTCACGCCATCCAGAAGATCCAAGGAATATTCCAATTCCATGATCGCCGCCTTCTGCTTGCCTTCCAATCGGTAGACACCCGCAACATAGCCTAGAGCCCTGGCATCCATGCCGTACTGGTGGGATACGCTAGCAGCACCCTGATAGTATTCGATGGCCAGGTCATACTCCTTGCGGTCTTCATATATGGACCCCAGCCGGAAGTAGGCCGACCAGGTGGGGTCGGCTTCGAGGCTAGCATGTTGCTGGTGACTGGCGACGACGCTCTTGTACGCCTCGATCGCACCGGAAACATCGCCTTTCCACTCATGGGCCTGGCCAATCATCACCTGCCCCCATTCGAAAGCCCCGCGCTTCAGGGCCTCGGTGCCCGCATCAAATAGCCGGCCGGCATCCTGAGTAAGGCCGCGATCCATATATACCCTTCCAAGTCCGACGAGGCCATCCTTTCCGGTGGGATCGATCTCTATGGCAGAGTTGTAGGCCGCTATTGCGTCATCCCAGCGTTTCTGTCCACGGTAGAAGCCACCCAGGCGGAGATATCCCTCAACCCACGAAGGCGCTACCGCGGTCGCCATCTTGTAGGCTGCCTCGGCCTGGGGGTATCTGCGCTCGCGCTCCTGGTCACCGGCCCAGTTGATCAGCAGGTTTGCCTCCTCCTGATAGTCGCTTCGGTGCTGCTGGTAACCGGAGGTCGAGCCCAGTCCCCACAACACGCTGCGGATTTGCTCGACATCACTCGTGTCACCCTGCTGGAGGCAGGCGAGCGCCTGGCTGGACAGGAACAGCGTCCCCACCACCGCATCGGAAGTCAGAGATAGGTACTGTTGAAAAGCTTGGCCTGCCCGCCCATACTCCCTCGCAAGAGTGTGGATCTTGACGAGCCCCTCGTACGCCCTGGAACGTGCCCCGCCATACTCTGTCGCTCGTTGTAACGGTGCGATGGCCCGTTCAATCGGAAACGATAACTGAGACGAATTTGCGGCCAGTGTCGCATGGCTCACCCCGATGGACCCGAGATTCAGCCAAACACTACCGGCTAACCTCGAGTAGAGCAAGGCCGTCAGTCCGACAACGAGCAGCATTACGAAGAAACGTCGACCCAAAGGAACGGCCAATGTTGACACCACCACGAGGAACGAACTGGGTTTCGGCGCCGCGAGGCCCTGTCATTAGGCCTGACGGTCGGCATGCTACCGCCCTTTCGACGCACCTAATTGGATGCCTCTACAAGGTAGACAGTTGTCAGTTGGGGAATGGGCTACGAGGCTTTCCGCAGCTCGGACTCGTGGATCTCCACAGGCACGAGCCTGGACAGCAGAGTGACGAAAACCCTGGAGCGACCCGAGGGGGAGAGCCTACGGTCGAAGGCCGCCTCCAGCCCCTGGAATGGGCCACGAACGATCAGCACACGCTCGCCGGACTCGAACGGGCTTCGCCCGGGAGAGCAGTTCTCAAGATCCACCCGCTCTCTGATGGTCTCGACCAATTCCCCGGCAACGGGCAGCGGCCGTCCGTCCGCGCTCAGCACGTAGGCTATGCCGGGCAGGGATCGCGCCTCCACCCACTGCACCGACGGTATCTCCAGCCGGCAAAAGAGGTAGCCGGGAAACAACGGTTCCGGCTTCTGGCGGTTCCTATGGCCTCTGACTAGCGGAAGGTAGCGCCCAACGCCACGCATTTCCAGCAGCGCGCTCACCTGTTGCTCAGCGCGGGGTTTGGTCTTGACGACGTACCACTCTTCCACTGGATACAAGCTCCTGGCAAACTCTGGTCTACTTGAAAACAGCGCAGAACGGCGTTCTCACCCTCAGGATCGATCCGCACCCCGGCCTTCGGCTGCGCTTTCCGTGAGCTTCTGATGACCATTCTTCCAGTTCTTCTGGCGGCTATAGCTCGACTGATAGTAGTGATAATAGTAATAATTGCCACCGGATCTGGGCACCAGCTTGTTCAAGACCGCGCCCAAGAGTTTCCCTAGACCAACGGTCCGCTCGATAACCTCACGAGTTTGAGCCAGCACCGCAGCGCGAGTGCGCTTCGAATCAACCACCACCACGACCCCATCCGCCAATCGCGCCAGGATAGTTGCGTCGGTCACAGCAAGGACAGGAGGGCTGTCAAACAGCACCATGTCGGCCAAGCCCTTCAGCCACTCCACGAATGACGCCATACGCAGTGATCCCAACAACTCGGAAGGGTTGGGTGGTATGGGACCGCTGGTCACGACAGTCAGCTTCTCCATACCCATGACCGATTTCGAAAGGGCGCCCGAAAAGTCTCCCTCTAGCAAAGCTGTCGTGACCCCACGCTCGTTCTGAAGGTCAAACTGGCTGTGAAGGGTGGGGCGACGCAGGTCGGTGTCGACGACAATCACTCGTTGGCCGGCCTTCACCATCACCATGGCCAGGTTTACCACGGTGGTCGTCTTCCCCTCCCGCGGGCTGCTGCTGGTGACCAGTATGGCGCGGCCGGGCCTATCCAAGAGAGAAAACTGGAGGTTGGTTCGGAGGGTACGAAAGGCCTCGGACACCGGTGACCTTGGATCCCTGGCCACCACGGGGGCGGACTGGCCCTTCCTGTCACTCTTCAACCGAGCCACGTAGCCCAGGACGGGGACCCCCAGCGCCCCTCCTACGCCTTCAGCCGTCTTCACCGTGTCGTCGAGATACTCGATCAGCAGGGCCACACCCGCTGCTAGTAGCAGGCCGAGGATCCCGGCCAGCGCCACGTTCTGCACGGTCTTCGGGCTCACCGGAATAGGGTTGGCCACAGCCGGTTCCACGACGGCGACGCTACTGTAAGATTTCGCCTCCGCCAGCCGCATTTCCTGGTCGCTTTTCAGCAGATCCGAGTAGGTAACCTGGTCCTGCGAGAGGGTGATCTGGAGTTGCGACATCTGCGCCTGCACCGCCTCGGGAGAAAGCGAGCCAGGGGAGGTACGCAGCTGATTCAGCTGATCGGTGGTGGTATTGATCTCCTTTTCCAGCGACTTGATCTGCGTCTCGAGGGCATCCCGAGATTGGGCGGCCTGCCCCATCTGGATTTGGCGGTTCTGCTCGATGAAGGCCTGCGCGACCGCGTTCGCCATATCGGCGGCCTGCTGGGGATCCCCGCTCTCGGCGCTCAACTGGAGGAGCATCGTGTCGCGCGCCACTTGCACCTTGAACGCTTTCTGGAACTGCCGCGGATCGGCTGTCATGTGCAGTTTAGCGAGGGCGCTCTGCAGGACAGGACGCTTGAGGATCATCTGGCTGTATGTCGTGGTCAGCTGGGTGTTAGTGAGCACATCGTTGTAGGACACGGTCCCGGGGGTTTGGGCCTGGTTCACCAGAAGGGTGGTGGAGGCTCCATATAGCTTAGGCATGGATTTGCTGACGAAGTAGCTGGCAGCCGCCGCCAGCACCGTGCCCAGCACGATCAGCCAGAGCCAGCGCCACAGTACGGCCGCGTACTGCCTCAACTCCACCGGTCCATGCCCTCTCTGCCACAGCCCCCGCAACGCGCTGCAGCCCACACCATCGCGCAGAGATCACGCGCGAACGAACAACAAGAAGTCAGGAAGAGAATGGAAGCACTGAGGTGATGACAGCCGCAGATCCCAGAGTCTGACCTACTCTAAGACCGCACCAACACAGCCGATGGTGTGAACCCAGGTGATTCTGGACCGCAAGCTACCCGTCTGGCACCAAAGTACCACCTGGCATTTCAGCTGTCAACCCGCTTCCGCTCTCAGATTCGCCTTGTGCCATCTTTCTCGTCACGCCCCGGGTTCGGCCCGGCAGTATAATATTCGGCAGGACCATAGTTGAACTTGAGGGGCCGTCGAGGGAGACCCGTGGATGGGTACGGGTTGGTCGATTCAATACAAGAGGGCGAAGCGCGAATCCGCCGAGCCCCGGTTTAGCAGTCGAAGGATCGCCCTTGCCGCATGGGCATTGCTGGTCGCCGTCACGCTGATGGTGCAGGCGCGGCTTCTCGCCCCACTGGACGGGGCGGCACTGCAATGGATCGTCTCGCATCGGCCCGCGGGCGTGACCGAGGCGATGGACT
Organism: Chloroflexota bacterium; assembly: GCA_027372455.1. Classification (GTDB taxonomy): domain Bacteria; phylum Chloroflexota; class UBA6077; order UBA6077; family UBA6077; genus JAJYNT01. Next base: position 6,842 of record DAHXJB010000603.1, read on the forward strand.
GGCTCTTTCGGATGGGCTTCGCCCAGGTGGATGCAGCTATCGCCCTGGTGTGGGCTGCCTGGCTGGTCTGGAGGGAGCGGGGGCATCTTGCCCGCCCGGACTTCGTAGGCCCCGCAGGGTACCAGGGCGGCGGGGGACAAGCCCCCGCCCTACGCCGATCGCTGGTCAGCGCAAAGCGACTCCTCCCGGCGACCGCCCCCCTCGTGCTGCTTCTCGCCATCTTCCTCCAGGCGGGGATGAGGCTCGTGGTGAACCAGCCGGCGCCCGGTTCGGCCTACGAGCTGCAGCGGGACTTCGCCTCGGGACTGGTGGGGCTCGCCCTGGATCGCACGGATGCCACGGCCCGCCAGCTCTTCGTCGCCGCCACGGCTCCCCGGCCCACGGATGGTGGTAGCGCACCCACCGGAACCGGAAGAACGGCCGCCTTTCTCGGGCAGGGCGCAGTTCGCGGAAGCTATCCCAGCGGCCACGCTTGCCGGGTAATGTTCCTGTCGCTGCTGGCCGCGGGAATGATCCGGGGTCGCGGGAAGGCCCGTCGAGCGGCCTCGCTGGTCGTCGCGCTGCTGCCAACGGCCCTCATCGGCTACAGCGTCCTTTACTTCGGCTACCACTGGCCGAGCGATCTGCTGGGCGGCATCCTCCTGGCCCTAGGCCTCTACCCGGTGGCCAGGGCCTCTTAGTCTTCCCATGACGAAGCCACAAAGAGCGCCGCCGGAGCCACGACCGTGTCATGCTGAGCGTAAGCGAAGCATCTCCTCGCGACTGGAGAGATCCTTCGCTGTCGCTGTTCAGAAACTTCAAGTTTCTGTGCTTCGCACAGGGTTCCCGGAACCCTGTGATACTCAGGATGACAACTAAAAGGCCCTCTACCCGGTGGCCGCCCGTCTGTTAACCACCTTCTTGTAGCTGCTATAATGGCCTCCATTCAGCCTCTCAGCAGCTTTCCCTGCCGAGGCGGAAGAGCTCTGAATCGTAGAGACTGGTAGCACACAGAGGGTTTCCCAGTACACGGCCAAAGTGCAGGTGACAGCTACTGTCATGCTGAGCACGGCGAAGCATCTCCACGTTCCACCGAGGAGATCCTTCGCCGGCGCTCAGGATGACAGGGTAGGTGCTCAGGATGAGAGGATGAGCGCTCGAGATAACAGCTGTCACGACCTGCATGGCGCAGCACTTGGTATCGTCGTGGTCTCGGTGTCCCCGTGACGAGACCGGCCGCGTTGTTGGATTTTGGTGTGACGTGCAGTTGAGCTTCAGCGTCATCATCCCCGCGCGGGACGCCGCGGCCGTGCTTCCGGAGTGTCTGAAGGCGATCGCCCGCCGGCCGGAGGGACAGCAGCAGAGGGTTGTCACCGCCACCACATCGCTTGATTCGACCGGCGGCATACCGCTCGAGGTGATAGTGGCAGACGACGGCTCGACCGACGCGACGGCAGCCGAGGCGGAGGCCTTCGGCGCGCGCCTGGTCCGCCCGGTGGGGCGGGGTCCAGCAGCGGCTCGCAATGCCGGCGCCCGGGCGGCCTCCGGCGACCTGCTGGTCTTTCTGGACGCCGACTGCGTCGCGGAGGAGGGCTGCTTCGAGGCACTGCTCGAGCCGTTCGCCGATCCTGAGGTGGCCGGCAGCCGTGGGGGATACACCAGCACCCAGAGGGCCATGCTGGCCCGGTTCGCTCAACTGGAGATGGAGGAGAA
>DAHXJB010000394.1:0-11218 GCA_027372455.1 Chloroflexota bacterium
CATGACATGGTGCAGGATGTCCTGTTTCCGCAACCCTGCGTACACAACCCATCTTCATGTCCTGCACCGGCTTGGCACGCGGATTGAACAGTTATGGATGATCCTCAACGGCCCTCCATGCGGAGTCTCAACCCGGCAGGAAGGGGGACATCGACGATGATCTCTATTCATTACCCCCGTACGATAGCGGACCTGAAGCCTGGGGATCATCTCTGTTGCCTGTACGAGACGGAAGATGAGCGCCGGGCATTGCTCACGCCTTACCTGCGCCAGGGGTTGGAGCGAGGCGAGAAGGTACTCTACATCGTGGACGCTCACACCATCGAGGTTGTCCAGGGCTACCTGCGGGACGATGGGCTGGAGGTCGAGCCCTACCAGGCAAGTGGCCAGCTGAGCATTCTCACCGTTGACGATGCCTACATGCGGGAGGGGATCTTCGATGCAGATGGAATGATCGCCCTGCTGCGGAGCGAGACGGATCGTGCCCTGGCCGAGGGCTATGCGGCCCAGCGCGTCACCAGCGAAATGACCTGGGTGCTGCGAGGGCTGCCGGGCTCCGAGCGCTTTATCGAGTACGAGTCCAAGCTGAACACATTCCTTCCTGGCAGCAGGTGCCAGGCCATTTGCCAGTACGATCGGCGACGCTTTGATCCCGCGGTGCTCTTGGATGTGCTGGCCACCCATCCTATCATCGCCGTGGGTACCGACCTCTATGACAATTTCTACTACATACCTACGACGGAGTTCCTGGGGCTCGACCGTCCGGGAGCAACCCTGCGTCGTTGGCTGGACAACCTGGCAGAGCGCAAGGAAGCGGAGGAGGCGCTGCGGGACAGCGAGCAGAAGTACCGGACCCTTCTCGACAACATCCCACAGAGGGTGTTTTACAAGGACCGGAACTCTGTGTATCTGGCGGTCAACCCGAGCTATGCGCGGGATCTGGGTCGAATGCCCGACGAGGTAGTCGGCAAGACGGACTACGACCTGTTCCCACCTGAGATGGCCGACAAGTATCGCTCTGACGACCGGCGGATCATCGAGACAGCCACTTCCGAGGAGATCGACGAGCCTTACCCGCTTGGCGGAGAGGTGCGGGTGGTCCACACCCTGAAGGCTCCGGTCCGCGCCAGCGACGGCGCCATCACGGGCGTGCTCGGCATCTTCTGGGATATCACCGAGCGCAAGCGGGCGGAGGAAGAGCGGGAGCGACTGCTAGCGGATCTCCAACGATGGGCGGCGGAGCTGGACACCACGATCACCTCCATCGCTGACGGGGTCCTGATCTACGACCCGAGGGGCGAGATCGTGCGCATGAACCCCGCGGCCGAGAGGATCTTGGGCTACTCTCCTGAGCAGCGCGAGTTGCCCTTGGCGGAGCGAATGAGGCTGCTGTGCATCGAGACCCTGGACGGCAAGCCTTTTCCACCGGAGGAGCAGCCGGCTGTGAGGGCGTTTCGGGGCGAGAGGGCGTGGGGCGTGGTGATGGTCATCCGCCTACCCGACGGCAGGGCCATCTGGGTTTCCTCCAGCGGGGCCCCCATCCGCCTTCCCAGCGGCGACCTGCTCGGTGCGGTGGTCACCCTCACCGACATCACCGTACAGCATCAGCTTCAGGAGCAGCGCGAGGACCTCCTGCGCGCGGTCTCCCACGACCTGAGGGCCCCCCTCACAATCATTCTGGGCCAGGCCCAGCTGCTGGGGGGCATGCTGGAGAAGGCCGGCCTGACCGGCCCCGAGCGGCGGAGTGCCGAGGCCGTCGTCACCGGGGCCAAGCGGATGAACGTGATGATCCAGGACCTGGTGGACTCGGTGCGGCTGGAGGCCGGGCAGTTGCGGCTCGAGAAGCGGCCGGTGGAGCTGAGATCGTTCGTATCCGACCTGCTCGATCGATCCGTGGGGGTGATAGAGATCGGCCGGGTGAGGGTGGAGATACCTCCCAACCTCCCTCCCGTGAGCGCCGACGCGAACCGGCTGGAGACGATCCTGACCAATCTCCTCTCCAACGCCCTCAAGCACTCCTCTCCCGACACGGAGGTGAAGGTCACCGCCAAGGCAACCGATGGCGAGGTGGTGGTCTCGGTGGCGGACAGGGGTGTGGGGATTGCCCCCGAGGACCTCCCCCACATGTTCGAGCGCTACTATAGAGCCAAGGCGGCCCGGAAGACCGAGGGGTTGGGGCTGGGGCTGTACATCAGCAGGATGCTGGTGGGGGCCCACGGCGGCCGGATCTGGGCCGAGAGCCAGCCGGGAAAGGGGAGCACCTTCAGCTTCACGTTGCCCGTCGCGTAGTACGTGAGCCCGCCTCACGCTGGTCGACAGTACTGCCGGTAGAGCGGCAGGTAGATCTGGCTGTCTCGGGTTACGCAACCGGAGTTGCCACCATCCCGCATCAGTTGGGTGCACTTGCTGCAGGCCGTGCACACTGTCCGCGGATCCAACTCTCCCTTCTCCATCAGGTCTCTCGCAAAGCTGGGGTTTGCGAAGGCCAGGCGGCCCACGCCGGCGATCGCCGTCCAGCCGCGACGTATGTTGGCCGCGGCGGCGTAGGGGAAGAACTGGCGAAGCCAGCTGTAGCCGGTGTTCACCACCACCATCTTGGGGACGGCCAGCTGGATGGCTCGACTCGTCCGGAAAAGGCGATCGATTCCCTCCAGTGGATGCTCGGTAGGCTCCATCGGGGATCGGGTGATGTTCTGGTCGAAGGGACGGGTCACGTGGGCGTTGTAGTAAGGGTTGCCGGCGGTGCAGTTTAGAAGCCTGACTCCCTTCGCGTAGAGCGACCTGACCAACCGGATCGGCTCATCCATGTCCTCTTTGCCCCGGACCTCGCGGTCCACACCCCATCCGTATGGGTAGTCCAGACAATCGCAGACACCGAGGCGCACCGCCAGCAACAGATCCGGGGCTGCCGCGCGTGCCTTCTCCACGATGTTCAGCAGGAAGCGAGTGCGATTCTCGAAACTGCCCCCGTAACGGCCGGGTCGGGTGTGGCCAGCCAGCAGCTCGGCGATCAGGTAGCCGTGGGTGCTCTTGATGTCCACCCCGTCGAAACCTGCCTCCCTGGCCAACTTCGCGACCTCAGCGTAGCGGTTCTCCAATGTCTCCAGTTGGTCGTCGCTGATGACCGGGTATTCGGCAGGAAGTTTCCCCGCCGCATCCAGGACGGGATGGTGAAAGGCGATGACAGGGGCGGGCTTGTCGATCGGCCGGCAGTAGCGACCGGAGTGGGTGAGCTGCAGGATCTTCAGCGGACTGTGGCCGGTGCCGAACTGCCGTCGCGCGATCTCATCTGTGCGACGGACGAGTTGAGCAAACTCCCGTACGTTGCTTTCGTGCAGCCAGAGCTGCCGAGGGTTAGCTCTCCCCTCGGGTGTCACCGCCGTTGCTTCGAACCAGAGGAGTCCCGCTCCTCCCGTGGCGAACCGTTCGTAGCGGCGGATGGTGAGTTCGTCCGGCGAGCCATCGGCTTTGCCGTCGCACCCCTCCATTGGATGAACGCCGAGGGCGTTCGGTGTCTTGAAGCTTTCAATAGCTATCTGCCGCCGGATTGGCGAAATATCCTCGTCCAAGACGATACTAAGCCCCAGGGCCTCTATCTTTGCCCTCAATTCTGCTAGAGACCTGAAATTGAATCTCTCGTGGGCTGCCATGCCGTTCTCTGCACTCTCCTCTCAGAAGTTCAAGCGCTGACTCGTGAGTCTCGAAGCCTACTTCCAGTTGGCGACGGCGGTTTCCGCCGCCTGTCTCATCCCAGGCACAGGAACCTCTCGACCCGTCCAAGGCTCGAAGGCGAGGGTTCCCTGCATCACCCAGGGTGTCCGAACAGCCCCACCTGGGTCGTCATGGCAGGATCACCGCCTTCATTGCCCTTCGGTTGTCCACCGTTTGCAGGGCGGTCGTGGCCTCTTCGAGGGAGAAGCGGTGAGTGACCAGCGCCGCGAAGCCGTCGGGGTCCCGCTGGACCAGGCTTACCGCCTGGCGCAGGTGGCGGGTGTCGCTAACCCACACCCCCTGCAGGTGAAGGTTATTCCGCGCCAGGTCGCGGAACTGCTCGAATGGTACCATCCCCCGGGGTTCGGCGATGCCGGCCACCGCGTATGCCCCGCCGATCCTGATCATGGAGGGGCCTTCCTGGAACGCCTCGACGCTGCCCGCCGCTTCGATGGCCAGGTCGACCCCGCGGCCTTCGGTGCGTTCCATCACAATGGTCTTGCGCTCCTCGCTGGTTGTGGCGTTCCGGTCGATCAGGGTGGTTGCACCTAGCCTCTTGCATAGGGCGAGGCGGCTCTCGGTGCCGCCGGTGACGATGATCTCGTTTGCACCGCTTGCCTTCGCGAATGCCACGGCGAAGGCACCCAGCGGGCCGGCTCCCTGCACCAGGACGGTGTCGCCGGACCTGCATGGGCATAGGTCGAAGGCATGGGCGGCGGTGGCCCCGGAGCAGGACGCGGCAACCAGCACCTCGGGGGCCGCGGCTTTGGGAGCGAGCAGGATATCGGTGTCGGGATGCAGCAGTAGGTGATCGGCATAGCAACCATTCAGGTGCGCGCCCTCGTCGAAGGAGCGGTGGATGCCGTAGGCCCAACGGTTGGGACACAGGGCCGGGGTGCGGGCTACCGCGCACCAGTAGCAGTGCCCGCAGACAACACCTCGGTTCCACACAATGACATCCCCGGGCTGAATGGCCTGGCCGTCCACCGTCTTTCTGGCGCCTCCTGTCTCGACCACCTGTCCGACCCCTTCGTGACCGAGGGTTATCGGCAGTGGGGTTCGGGGATCCTGGCCGTGCCACATATGAACGTCAGAACCACAGACGCCGGCGGCTAGAATCCGCACCAGCACCTCCCCATGGTGCAGGGAGGGAAGCGGGACTTCCCTTGTGGACAATGGCTTGTTGAAAGAGGTGAGGACTGCGACTCTAGCGGTGTTCAACACGTTCCTCCTGCAGAATCATGTGCATCTCGCCGGTGTGGAGTGTATAATGGCAACCGGTTTCCACATTGTCAACCCCTGCCTCTCGTGGCCAAGGACATTGGGCTTCCAACCTCTTCTAGCCCAACGATGCATCTCATAGGGAGGAACTGATTATATGGACTTCCACCCCACTGAGTCTGAACGGATGATCCGGGATCTGGCCCGCCAATTCGCCGTGGAGCACGTGGAGCCCAGATCCAAGGAGATAGAGGAGAAGGATGAGTTCTTTCCAGATCTGGTTCGTACTGCCGGGGAACTGGGCCTACTGAGCATGGAGTTGCCGGAGGCGGAGGGTGGCGCCCAGTGCGGCACCCTGGCGGCGGTCATGAGTGGCGAAGAGATTGGGCGAGTCAATGCCGCTGTGTGCAACGTGATCGGTGCCATCCGACTTCATTTGAACCTCCTGAGCAAGTTCGGCACTGCCGCTCAGAAGGAGCGGTGGCTTGAGCTGTTGAGCAGCGGCCGAAAGATCGGCGGGTTCGCCATTACCGAGCCGGGTGCAGGCTCCGACGTGTCCGGTATCAAGACCACTGCTGTCCGAAAGGGCAACAGGTGGGTAATCAACGGCCAGAAGATCTTCATCACCCTTGCGCCGGCATCGGACATGATGATCGTGCTCACCTCCACCGATCCTTCCAAGGGTAGCCGGGGCCAGACTTGCTTCATCGTGGAAAAGGGCACTCCCGGCTTCTCCGTCGGGCCGAAGGAGCCGATGATGGGGCAGCACGGCGTGCCGGTTGGCCAGGTCTTCTTCGACAACTGCGAACTGGCCACCGAGAACATGCTGGGGCAGGAGGGCCAGGGGTTCAAGATCATGATGGCTGGCCTGGACGGCACCCGTCTGGACATCGCTGCGCTATCCCTGGGCATCTCCCAGGCGGCATTCGAGCAAGCTGCCGCTTACGCTGCCACCCGGAAGCAATTCGGGCAGCCCATCGGGGAGTTCCAGGGCATCGGCTTCATGCTGGCCGAGATGGCCACCGAGATCGATGCCGGTCGGCTTCTGGCCTATCGGGCCGCCCGGATGCGCGACGAGGGTGTCCCCTTTACAAAGGAAGCCTCCATGGCGAAGTACTACTGTGCTGACAATGCCATGCGACACACCATCAATGCTCTGCAGATCTTTGGTGGCTACGGGTACAGCAAGGAATACCCGATGGAGAGATATGTGAGGGATGCGAAGATCTGTCAGATCTACGATGGTACCTCTCAGATCCACAGGATGATCATCGCTCGCAAGATCCTGCAGGAGTTCAAAGAGTGGGCATAGCCGACCGAAGGAAGTAGCGATGCGACTCTACAGGAGGTTTGTGCCCAGAAATGGTTAAGGTAGTCGACTATTCAGAGGCTGCGGCTCTGGTGCCAGACGGATGCACTTTATGGATCGGAGGCACAGGCGGTGGCCATGCCATCCCGGAGAAGCTGATCGAGGGGCTGGAACAACGTTTCCTGTCGACGGGAACACCTCAAGCCCTCAACATAGTCACCACGGTCGGGCTCGGCGACTGGAAGGAGGCTGGAGTTGGTCGCCTAGCCCGCAAAGGGCTGGTCAACCGGCTGGTGTCCGGAACCCTTAGCAACTGCCCGAAGATGGGGCGGTTGGCGCTAGAGGGGGAGATCGAAGCCTACACCTTCCCAATGGGTGTACTGTCTCAGCTCACTCGAGAGATGGCGGGGGGCCGTCCCGGTCTGATCACCCACGTGGGGCTGCACAGCTTTGTGGATCCCCGGCTGGAGGGCGGCCGGCAGGGACCCAGGCGCGGGCCAGACCTGGTGGAGGTCGTGCATCTGGCGGGCCGAGAGTGGCTGTTCTATCGGTCCTACGATCTGGATGTGGCGTTCATTCGGGCGACCACGGCAGATGAAAAGGGCAACCTCACGATGGAGAAGGAGCCGGTCTTCGCGGAGAACCTCTCCATCGCCCAGGCCGCTCATAGACGCGGAGGGATCGTGATCGCTCAGGTAGAGCGTCTGGCCGCGGCAGGAACCCTGCCGGGCAAGCAGGTTAAGGTGCCTGGCATTCTGGTTGACTACGTGGTGGTTGACCCGGATCCCTTGCAGACCTATGTCGTGAAATACGATCCTGCCTACGCGGGTGAGGTTCGCAGGCCCAACAGCACTATCCCCTTCCTGCCTCTCGATATCCGCAAGGTGGTGGCCCGTCGAGCGGCCATGGAGCTTCGCCCAGGGGCCGTCGTCAACCTTGGGTTTGGCATGGCCAACGGCATCGCATTCGTCCTGGCGGAGGAGGGTATCTACGACAAAGTGACCCTAACCGTCGAACAGGGTCTCATCGGCGGTGTGCCTGCCCTCGGCAACGACGCCGGCGCTGCCGTGAACTTCGAGGCGATGATCGATGCCCCCTACCAGTTTGACTTCTACGACGGTGGCGGCCTCGACTTAGCATTCCTTTCCTTTGCAGAGGTAGATGCTCAGGGCAACGTGAACGTCAGCAAGTTCCGCGATAGCATCACGGGGCCCGGTGGGTTCACCAATATCGCCCAAAACGCCAAGCGGGTGTTCTTTCTGGGCACTATGACCGCCGGGAAGCTGGAGACGAAGCTGACTGGCTGGGGGGTCGAGGTGGTCAGGGAGGGAAGCGCACGGAAGTTCGTGCCCGAGGTGCAGCAGGTAACCTGGTCGGGCCAGTACGCCCGCCAGCAGGGGCAGCCTGCTCGTTTCATCACGGAGCGCGCGGTTTTCGATCTCACGCCGGACGGTTTGGTGTTGACTGAGGTGGCCGAAGGCATCGACGTGGGGAAGGACGTTCTAGCGCAGATACCCTTCCCGGTGCTGGTTCCGCGCGAGCCCGCGCGGATGGATCCACGCATATTCTCGTCCGGGCCGATGGGGCTAAGAGATGATCCGGCTTGGCAGAACGGGAGTGAATGATGAGAGATCTGGTGAACTGGACGCTGGAAAACGGCGTTGCGACGCTGGTGCTGAACAACCCACCTGTGAACGTGGTTACCTTGAGGCTGACGCGGGAGTTGGGCGAATGCCTGTCGGAGTTGGCCGTGGACCCGGCGGTGCGGGTTGTGGTCGTCACGGGTGCTGGCTCCAAGGCCTTCTGTGCTGGCTCTGACATCAAAGAGTTCGTGGAGCTGATGGATCCTGCCCTGGCCATCGACAAGAAAATGGTCAAGGAGAACCTCGTGTATGATGCCCTGGACAACCTACCCAAGCCGACCATCGCTGCCATCAACGGCCTGGCTCTTGGGGGTGGGGCAGAGCTGGCGCTGTGTTGTGACCTCAGAGTGATGGACGAGGGCACAAGAATCGGTTTCCCCGAGTGCAAACTGGGGGTATTTCCCGGCAGTGGCGGTACGCAGCGATTACCTCGACTGATCGGCGAGTCGCTGGCCAAGGAGTTGATGTACACCGGCGATCCTATCGATGCCCAGCGAGCCTACCAGGTTGGGCTGATCAACCGGGTTGCCTCCTCGGGCCAGGCCTTGGCCGTCGCTCACGAGTTGGCTGCCACTATCGCCCAGCGGGCGGGGGTGGCCCTGGAATGCATAAAGCAGGCGGTGGACTACGGGCTGGTCGCCGGCCAGGCGGCTGGACAGTCGCTAGCCCTACAGTTGACCGGAAGGGTTTTCGGCAGCGAGGATATCAGAGAAGGAGTGAATGCTTTCATGGAGAAGCGACCGCCCAAGTTCGGGCACCGGTAGGGGTGCGGCAGGAGACTCGTCGGTCCACCTGGGAGGGAGATCGATGTTGATCAGGTCTCCCTCCCTTCCGCTCATGGTGTCACCATGCCGCCCCAGAGCCGCGGTAGCTCCAGGGAGAACCAGGGTACGTAGGCCAGGATCAGAATGGTGCCGAACATGATGGCCAGGAACGGCAGCATCGGCCAGATCAGCTTCCGCATGTCCACCTTGGCCAGGGAGGTCACGACGAAGCAGGCGGTGCCCAGAGGTGGCGTGACCAGGGAGATTCCGAATACCGCGAGGGAGAAGATGGCAAAGTGGATCGGGTGCATGCCGGCCTGCTGAGCCAGCGGCATGAACAGGGGGATCAAGATCACCAGGGCAGGTATCCCATCCAGCATCGCTCCCATGATCCAGAACAGCACCATCATCAGGGTAACGAACAGGAAGTAGTTGTCGATGACCGACGTGGCGATTGCTGCCAGGCTGTCGGACACCATTGTGTAGGCCATGACGTAGGCTATGGCCGATGCCGCGCCAACCAGCCCGACCACCACGCCGGTTAGACGAACGGTGGACACCAGCAAGCGGGCGGCCTTCTCCCAAGTGATCTCCCGGTAGATCACGACGCTGACGAAGGTGGCGTACAAGACGGCGACCGCAGCCGCCTCGGTAGCGGTGAAGACACCAGAGAGGATCCCGCCCAGGATGATGGCCGGAGCCAGGAGGGCTGGAATCGCTGCGACGAAGGCCGAAACCATCTGTCCGCAGGAGAATCTGACCCGCTCGTGGCCCGGTTCCAGTCCGGCCTTGGCCTTGTACCAGATGACTATTGCCTTCGAGAGGCCGATAAGCGCTGCTGGGAAGAGGGATGCCAGGAATAGCTGCTTGATGGAGAGATTGGCGACCGTGCCGAGGGTGATCATGGTGATGGATGGCGGGATCAAGATGCCGGTGCCGGCGGCGGCAGCTACGATAGCCGACGCCCATTCCTTTCGGTATCCAGCCTCCAGCATCATTGGGATCATGACGGAGCCAATGGCCGCCGCATCCGCGTTGACCGAGCCGGAAATCCCGGAAAAGAGCATTGTCCCCAGCACCACGGCGATCCCCAGCCCCCCCGAGAGCCACCCCACCAGCATAACCACAAATCTGGCCAGCCGCGCGGAGATCCCCCCCTTGTCCATGATCTCGCCAGCGAGGACGAAGAGGGGTATGGACAGAAAGGTGAAGGAACTCAACCCGTGAACCGCTGTCTGGGCCACCAGAGTCCAGTCCATTCCATGCAGGACCAGAGCAAGCCAGGTGCCCATCCCCATGGCCACCACGATAGGTGCCCCCATCAGGATCAGGATCAAGAATGCGACGACCAGGATCAGTGCCATCGACTCTCTCCCTTCTCCCCTTGGAGCAGCCCAGGCAGCACCAGCGCGAGGTGCCAGACTCCGAGAATCCCACCCAGCGGCATTCCGGCGTAGACCACCCAGATCGGCAGTCCAATCGCGGGAGAGCTCTCGACGTTGTGCATGAAAGCCAGACTCAGCCCGCCGCCCCCCATGACGATGAAGAGGCCCACTGCGGCTATCCAGCGGGCCCAGTTCATGACCTGCTCGGTGGGCCCGCTGAGATCGGGCAGTAAGTGCAGCGCGACGTGAGCGTGGTCGCGCTGGGCGATGGCCAACCCCAGAAAGGTGAGCCAGACCAGGATGTAGGTGGCCAACTCGCCGGACCAGGAGAGGGGGCTGTTGAGGAAGAACCGAAACACGATTTGGAGGGTGACCACGACAGTCACCGTGACCACCAGGAGAATACCCAGTCCGTTCTCGAATCGGGTCACCTGGCGATCGATCCGGGTGAGGAGAGACCACAGCGACTTTGCGTCGTTGGTAACCGTGTTCAACTGAGTAGACCTCACGACCCAGGATCTTGGGCCTCAGATTGCTGAGGCGAGGGCACCGCCGGGTGGGGTTGGTTCGTCGGATCACCCCCACCCGGCATCCTCAATCGCCACCACCGGGCCAGGGAGCGAACTCTCGGCCCTCTTGCTACCGGGTGCTACTGGGACTGCTGCAGAATAGTGTACAGGTCACCCATGCCGGGACCGTACTTGTCCCATACTGGCTTCACCGCCTTCTGGAAGGCGGGAACGTCGGCCTCATTGATCTTTACGCCCTCTGCCTTCGCCTTGACGTAGTTCGCTTTGTCGCCCTCATCCCAGACCTTCCGCTCGTAGGGGATGGTCTCCTTTGCTGCCGCGACAATGGCTTTCTGGGCATCGGGGGGCTGGGCGTTGAACCACTTCAAGCTGACCAGCAGGGGGTCGATGCTGAAGAAATGATGGGTTAGCGAGAAGTAGGGGGCTACCTCGTTATGCTTCTCGGTCAGGTAGAAGGTGATGGAGTTCTCAGCCCCATCCACCACACCTTGCTGGATAGCGTTGTAGATCTCGCCTGCCTCCAGCGGCGTTGCCTGGGCCCCCATGGCGTTGATGGTGTCGATCATCACAGGGTCAGGCATGGTGCGGAGCCGGATCTTCATCTTCTTCAGGTCGTCAGGGGTCTTGATGGGCCCCTTCTTGTTGTAGATGTCCC
>DAHXJB010000421.1:0-1818 GCA_027372455.1 Chloroflexota bacterium
CCCGAGGGAGATTGGATCGGCGGAAATGGTGAACAGCGCCCCCATGGCGTGGGTGCGCTTCACCAGTGAGGAGAGGTCCCGCACACCCCCGAAGAAATCGGGCTGCTGGACTATGCAGCAGGCAGTCTCCCCGTCCAGCAGCGATTCGAGATCCTCCTCCACGATCCGATCGCCCTCCCGTCTGACGGCGGACGCCACCACCTGTACCCCTCGACTCTGCATGTAGCCGTTCAAGACGGCCCTGTACTCTGGATGGACGCTTCCAGATACCACCACTTTGTCGCGACGGGTGGCCGAAATGGCCATCAGGGCCGCCTCCGCCAGCGCCGTGGCCCCGTCGTACATGGAGGCATTCGTGACATCCATGCCGGTCAACGAGCAGATCATGCTCTGGAACTCGAAGGCCGCCTGGAGAGTGCCCTGGCTGATCTCCGGCTGGTACGGGGTGTAGGCAGTGTAGAACTCGCTACGCAGCAGCATCTGCGAGATCACCGACGGAATGTAGTGGTTGTATGAGCCCGCCCCGATAAAGTAGCTGTACTGGGTGGCATCGGCGTTCTCCTCTGCCATACCCCGCAACTCGGCCATCAACTCCATCTCGGTTAGAGGCTCCGGCAGCTTCAGCTTTGGGTGCCTCACCTGGGCGGGAACGACCTCCAACAGCTCGTCCACGCTCTTAACCCCGATACGTTCGAGCATCAGCTGTCTGTCCTGCTCGGTGTTCGGGACGAAATCCATTGCAATAACCTCCAGCCCTACCCCTCGGCGATCTCCTTCTCGTAGGCGACGGCGTCCAGCAGATTGTTCAGCTCCGAACCGTCCTTCAGCCGCACCCGAACCATCCAGCCGGCACCATATGGATCTTCGTTCACCTTCTCCGGGGCCTTCCCCAACTCGGAGTTGACCGCGACTACCTCGCCGCTGATCGGGGCATACAGGTCGGAGGCCGCTTTGACCGACTCCACGACGCCGAAGGTCTTGAATTGCTGAAGCTGCTGGCCCACCGCGGGCAGCTCGACGTAGACCACGTCGCCCAACTGCTCCTGAGCATGGTCCGTGATCCCGACGACGGCTTCCCCGCCATCGACCTTCACCCATTCATGTTCCTTGGAGTAGCGCAGATCCTGAGGTACCATTCCTGCTCCCTCTACTTTCTTCTACGCACGTAGAACGGTAGTTTAACCATCGAGGCCGCGTGGGCAACCCCTCGGACCAAGAGCTCCAGAGGAAGTGCGCCCGCCGCCGCCTCGCTACTGACCAACGCCATCGCTATGCTGCGATCGAGGGTCGGCGAAAAGCTGCCGCTCGTCACCTTCCCGACCTCCGAACCGCCGGCCATCACCGGTGTCCCCTGCCGTGCGATCGCCCTGTCGGGAACTTCTAGTCCCACCAATCGTCTTCTCGGACCGGCCGCCGCGATCCGACGCAGCGCCTCCCTGCCGACCAGTTCGGCCTTCTCGGCGTGGACGAACCGACCCAAACCCACCTCGTAGGGGTTGGTATCCTCCCCCAACTCGTGACCGTACAGCGGCATCCCGGCCTCCAGCCGCAAGGTGTCCCGTGACCCCAGTCCGCACAACGCCCCACCCACACCTGCGATGTCCGCACTTAGCCGCTGCCACAGTTGCCTTCCTGCCCCCACGGTAAGGATCACCTCGAAGCCATCTTCTCCCGTATAGCCGGTGCGCGACAGATAGCCCTCGGTTCCTAGCACCCTCCCGGAAGTGCCGCGATAGTACCGGAGACCATCCAGGGACAGATCCGTGAGCGGCTGAAGCAGCGCCCCCGCTGCAGGCCCCTGCACCCCAACCATCACCG
>DAHXJB010000423.1:0-4619 GCA_027372455.1 Chloroflexota bacterium
ACTCAGCTACGAACGGCGCCATGTCCTCCCCAGAAAGGTCCAGGGATGCGTCAAAAGCTCCTGGGTGGGTGATCTTCTCCAAGCTGTTGTCACCCGGTGGGAACTTCTGCTCTGCCTTCCACCCGAGCTTCAGGAGCCGGAGGACGAATCCATCCTTCGATCGGCTGGAGCGTGCGGCCTGTCTGTGGGCGGTCTATCGGAACTTCGAGCCAGCCCAAAGGAGGAGCGAGCGCAAGAGAGTCTACCAGCACCCGGGCCTGAGCCCCCTAGCCGTAGCGGGTGCCCCACCCGGACAGGTGAGCTACCTAGACGCCCTGGCCGTTTGAGAACGGTCCAGGGCAAGGCCAAAGCTGCCCCAAAAGGGGCAGCCAGGAGGAGATGTCTTCCCAACTACTGCCCGTCGGCCGTCAACACCTCGCCAAGGACACCAACACAAGATGGAACCGAGTCGCACACCCGTCCGGGTCTAATCGGCTCATCTGGCCTCCACTACAATCCCACGACCTGGGGGAGAGGCCGATTCTTCGGCGGAACACGCATATCCCGTACATTTGGGACTCAAGAAGCGACCATTCTTTTACGAGGCAGATTTGTGCGATATATGTCAGCCAATCACGGAGGACGGCATGACCAGGTTTCACATCGCGGCGGTGCTGGCAATGTTAACGCTGGGCCTGTCAACAGGATGCGCTACCCTATCAGCCGGCAGACAAGCCTCCACTCCGGCGAGCACCGCAACCATTCCGGCTCCAGCCTCAGCGCAGGCTAGCCCACAACCGGCCCCCTCGGCCACGCCCGCCACAGCCAGCGGTCAGGCAGGGGGCGAGACCAGCGATATCCACAGAATCAAGCATGTGATAGTCATCATGCAGGAGAACCGCTCCTTCGACTCCTATTTCGGCACCTATCCGGGCGCCGACGGCATTCCCATGAAGAATGGAGTTCCAACGGTGTGCGTTCCGGATCCTGCCACCGGCGGGTGTGTTCGACCCTACGTGGACCACAACGATCGGAATGGTGGCGGTCCTCACGGAGCCTCGAACTCGACCGCGGACATCGCCAGTGGCAAGATGACCGGATTCATTCAGCAGGCAGAGAAGGCAAAGAGGGGTTGCGCCGATCCAAACGACCCGAGGTGCACCAATTCCAAGGGCGGTATCGTTGATGTGATGGGCTACCATGTGGGGAGCGACATCCCTAACTACTGGGCCTACGCCAGGGACTTCGTACTGCAGGACCACATGTTTGAGCCGGTGCACTCGTGGAGCTTTCCCTCCCATCTCTTCCTGATATCGGGGTGGTCGGCGAACTGCTCCGATCCCAGCAACCCGATGAGCTGCCAGGGAACGGTGAACCCTCGAAACCGCACCACTGAAGACGAGACCCCCTTCGCGTGGACGGAGCTAACCTATCTTCTGGACAAAGGAGGTGTAACCTGGGGCTGGTATCTGGATCACGGGGCGTCAGGTAGCTTCGGCGTGGGGAAGGGGGGTGTCCCCAACATATGGAACGTGCTGCCGGGTTTCACCGACCTGCACCGGGACAACCAGACGGGCAACATTCGGGAGTTGTCCGCCTTCTTCACCGCGGACCAATCTGGCCAACTGCCGGCAGTGTCCTGGATCCTGCCTAACGGCGCCGATAGCGAGCATCCGCCGGCGTTGGTAAGCCAGGGGCAGTCGTACGTCACGAAGATCGTCAACGCCGTGATGCAGAGTCCGGATTGGGACAGCTCGGCTATCTTCCTCACATGGGACGATTGGGGCGGATTCTACGACCACGTTCAGCCGCCCACCGTGGACCAGCTGGGTTATGGGCTGAGGGTTCCCGGCATCGTCATCAGCCCCTACGCGCGGCAGGGCTACGTCGATCACCAGAACCTCAGCTTCGATGCCTACCTGAAGTTCATCGAGGACGACTTTCTGAATGGCCAGCGGCTGGACCCGAAGACCGATGGCCGGCCTGACTCGCGGCCGGATGTTCGAGAGGACGATCCACAGCTGGGCGACCTGCGCGCCGACTTCGACTTCTCCCAATCTCCTCGGGCGCCCTTCATTCTGCCGGTCCAGCCGAAGACTACCCTGGTCGCACCAGCTGCTCGAAAGTGATCCAACAAGAAGTAGCCCCGGCGGCCGACCGAGGCCGTCAGTCGAGCGAGTCATGCAGACGGGGCTCGTGCCAGGTTTCCTGGCACGAGCCCCGTCTGCATGTTCGGCGCCGCTTGCTCTTGAATCAGGCGAAACTGCCGGCCCTGACGGCAGGCCCGTTGAAGGCGGATGAGATGGTGCTTGCCGTGGAGCAGGCTGAGACCGACGTCGAAGTCGGGAATGGTGCGCCGATCAACATGGGAGCCGCGGTGGGAGAGCCGACACCGCCGAATCTGGGAGCTGGATGAGTGCAGCCCCCGTGGCGGCAGCGGCACCGTGGCGCGATGGAAAATGACCACACTCAGCACCTCGCGCCGCTGCAGGGTATGAGCTAGAATTCGAGCACAGAATCCAACACGGGGGCTTCCATAGGGATGAAGGAAGAGACAGATCAGCCGATGGCGAAGGGATCGTTGGCATTGGGCGGACAGCTGCTCGGTGAGCGACGCGACGTGTGGTGGCTGGGGATTGACCGGAAGTGGTGGGTGCTGGTCACCGTCGGCATCGGTACCCTGATGGGGTCGCTCGATGGCTCGATCACGAACGTCGTCATGCCGGTCATAATGAAGGACTTCGGCATCGGCCTGGCCACGGTGGAGTGGGTGTCGATGATCTATCTCCTCGTCGTGAGCGGATTGCTGCTCACCTTCGGGCGTCTGGGCGACATGGCAGGTCACGTTCGAGTCTTCATCCTGGGCGTCGTGCTGTTCACCATCGGCTCCCTCCTGTGCGCTCTTTCCCCTGCCCCGCTCGTGCTGATTGCCATGCGCGGCTTGCAGGCCGTGGGCTCCGCCATGGTCATGTCCAACTCCCCGGCGATCCTCACCCGCACCTTCCCCGGCCGCCAGCGAGGTCAGGCCCTGGGCATGCAGGGCACCATGACCTACCTGGGGCTCATGATCGGACCGGCGTTCGGGGGCTACCTGACGGAGCGGTTCAGCTGGC
The DNA here is from genome assembly GCA_027372455.1 of Chloroflexota bacterium. Taxonomy (GTDB): domain Bacteria; phylum Chloroflexota; class UBA6077; order UBA6077; family UBA6077; genus JAJYNT01. The sequence continues at coordinate 3,093 of DAHXJB010000423.1, forward strand.
GCATGGCGTTTCTCGTGAACCTGCCGATCGGCCTGCTCACCATTGCCCTCGCCCTCGCGGTCATCGCCGAGCGCGAGCCCGCTTCGAAGCACGAGTCGTTCGATCTAGCTGGCGCCGTGACCTTCCTCGGCGGCCTGAGCGCGCTGCTGCTGGCCCTTTCCCACGGCCAGGACTGGGGCTGGACGTCCGGCTTGGTGCTCGCGCTGCTCGCCTCCGCCGTGATCCTGCTGGGTCTGTTTGTGCAGATCGAGCGCCGCGTTGCCCACCCGATGCTGGACCTCTCGATGTTCGGTACCCGCATCTTCAGCGCCGGAGCAGCCAGCGCGCTGATGAACTACCTTTCCACGTCCGCCGTGCTCTTCCTGGTGCCGTTCTTCCTGATCCAGTACCGCGGCCTCGATCCGAGCCAGGCGGGCATTCTGCTCTCCACCCAGGCGGTCATGATGGTTATCTTCGCACCCCTCAGCGGCACGCTGTCGGATCGCATCGGTTCGCGGGTCCTCTCCTCGGGCGGGATGATCATCGTGACGCTGGCGGTGCTCTCGATGGCGACGGTGGACTCGGCCACCGATAGCCCGGGGATCGCGGCAAGGCTGATGCTGGCCGGTCTGGGCACAGCCCTCTTCGTCTCGCCGAACAGCAGCGCGGTCATGGGTTCGGCACCACGGCAGCGGCAAGGTGTGGCGTCGGCGGTCCTGGGCGGGGCGCGCAACGTGGGAATGGTGATGGGGGTGGCGTCGGGCGGAGCGATCCTCTCAGCCCTGCTTGCCGCGCACGGGGCGAGCATCGGCCAGAACCCCGGCTTCCTGCCTGCTTTCAGGGAAACGTTCTTGCTGCTCTCGATCGTCGGCGTCCTCGGGACGGTGACGTCCCTGGCACGGGGCAAGCCAGCTGCCTGACCGCTTCTATGAACAGACGCTGTTCCCGATCTCCCAGCCGCTTGAAATCGCCATCGAACTCAGGGGCAGTGTCGTACCTCATCTACTTGCGACGCTCGGCCCTGGACTCCTCGGCCAGCCTCTCCAGGTGGCCCATCAGCGCATCGCTGGACCCGTGGCACGTGAAGTTACCCCGGTTGTAAGACTCCCGGACCTCCCGCTCCCGCCTCTGCCACTCCTCGTTCCAGAACCAGACTGCGGAGGCGTCCACCGTGATCTGGGGACGCAGCTCGATCACACCGTCCTCCCGCCTCACGGCTTTGAACAGCACTTCGTCCTCCTGATCGGGACGAACCTCCTTTAACGTCACCGTGCCCCTGCTCGACACATTGATTACCATACGGCTCACCTCCGGCCATGCTGGCTGAATTATGGCATTGCCGGTACCACGGTTGCATTATTACTGCACGACGCGGAGTTCGTCAGCGGCCTTGAGGCAGCAGATTGACAGGGCCGCGTAGACCCCGGGGGCATCTGCTCGACACGGATGTCCTGATCGGCATTCTAAAGCGTTCGACTGCCTCCGAGCGAAGTACGCGGCCGGGATCCATCCTAGTGCGGCGACACAATGGTTCTGACCAGTGTCATC
>DAHXJB010000430.1:0-4919 GCA_027372455.1 Chloroflexota bacterium
ATGGGTTGTCCCCGATTGGGTAGACCCCCCAACAAGACTCCCTGAGCCCTCCTACTTCTGAGACAGGCTCCATGCCTCGCCCCTACACACTGCCGGCGACTCGGATCGCGAGCAGGAGCTCGCTCCTACAGCCTCCCAGCCCGCTGCTTTAGCAGCGGGCAAAGGTGCAGCAAACTTGCCGAACGGCCATCAAGCAACGCCTACACCTTGACCCGTTCGATTTTGGCCCCCAGCGCCTGGAGCTTGGCCTCAATCCGCTCGTATCCACGATCGATCTGGCCAATGTTGTTGATGATGCTCTGGCCTCGAGCTGTCAGTGCCGCCAGCAGCAGGTCCATGCCCGCTCGGATATCGGGCGACTCCATCCGCTCCCCATGCAGCGGACTGGGTCCCACCACCACAGCCCTGTGGGGATCGCAGAGGATCACTCGGGCCCCCATGTTGAGCAGCTTGTCCACGAAGAACATCCGGCCCTCGAACATCTTCTCGTGCATCAGGATCGTCCCATCGCATTGGGTAGCCACCGTAAGGGCGATGCTCATCAGATCAGACGGAAAGGCGGGCCAGGGGCCATCGTCGATCTTGGGAACGGCATTGTGGGCGTCACTCTCGATCCTCAGCGGCTGCTCCGCGGAGACCAGCACCCCGCGCCCCATCACGGGATGGTCGGATCGGCCCTGGACACCTTGCCCCGCCGGGTCGACGTCGCCACCCCCGGGACCCACAACTCGGCAACGCACGCCCAGCCGTTCGAACGCGATGAAGACCATCGAGAGGTATTCGGGAGCGGCATTCTCGATCAGCAACTCGCTGTGGGTCATCGCCGCCAGCCCGATGAAGCTGCCCACCTCGATGTGGTCCGGACCGAGCTCCACCTCGGCGCCGTGCAGTCGGTCGACCCCCTCGATGGTAATGGCGTTGGAGCCGATCCCACTGATGCGTGCCCCCATCAGGTTCAGGCAACGGGCCAACTCCTGCACGTGGGGTTCGCCGGCCGCATTCAACAGGACCGTGGTGCCCCCCGCCAGGGAGGCCGCCATCAGGGCGTTCTCAGTAGCTGTCACGCTGGCCTCATCGAGGAATATCTCGCCGCCTCGCAGCCGCGACGCCCTCATCTGGAACCCGTTGACAACCTCGATCTCCGCCCCCAGCGCACGGAGGGCAGCTAGATGGGTGTCCACCCGCCTGCGGCCAATAACATCACCGCCGGGGGGAGGAAGCTTGATCTCGCCAGCCCGAGCAAGCATCGGCCCGGCAAACAGTATTGAGGCTCGAATCTGAGCACAGATGTCCCTGCTCAACTCTGTGGTACGCAGGTTGCGAGCGCGCAGAACCAGATCGTGGGGGGTGATCTCCGTGATCTCGGCTCCGAGACCGGACAGCAGCGCCAGCATATCCTGGACATCGCGGATGCGGGGAACGTTTCGTACGATGAGTGGCTCGTCGGTGAGCAGGCTCGCGGCCAGAATCGGCAGGGCTGCGTTCTTGTTGCCGCTGGGTTTGACCGTGCCCCGGAGTTGTGCTCCGCCCTCGATGATGAACCTTTCCAAAGCCGTCTCCATTGATGAGTGATGTGCGCTTCAAGGCCACGGGGATCGTCCGACCATGGGCAGCCTACTATAACATGCAGCCGAGCACAACACCCGCTGGCTTGTGGTAAAGTAATTGGAAATGGCTACAGTCAGCATTCAAGAGAAACCAGAAACCCGCTTTCAACCGGCATCGGTTAACCCTCTTCCCAAGTACATTCCCGAACTGGATGGCCTAAGGGCCTTGGCGGTCCTCGCGGTTCTGGCATACCACCTGAATCTGAGGGGCTTCAGCCTCGGATGGACTGGGGTCCTGCTGTTCTTCGTACTGTCCGGTTTCCTGATCACCGGGATACTGCTGGACAGCAAGGACCGCCCCGGATACTTCCGCAACTTCTACCTGCGGCGGGTCCTGCGCATCTTCCCCATCTACTACATCGCGCTGGCCGGCATCGTGGGGATAGCGCTGTGGCAGCACCAGAGCCTGGCAGACCTGGGTTACTACCTGACCTACACGCAGAACTACCTGCTCGGCTTCACAAATTTCACAGCCAGCTTCCCGATAATGTTCAACCAGTCCTGGTCGCTGGCCGTGGAGGAGCAGTTCTACCTGCTGTGGCCCGCCACCATCCTGCTGTTGGATCGGCAGAAACTGAAGCTGGTGATACCGGCGATGTTGGCGGTTGGAATAGCATCTCGGGCGGTTGCCCTCTTCGCGCTCCACAATCCAGCGGTGGTGCCGACGGTCATCTACACCTCGCTGCCAACTCAGCTGGACTCGCTGGCAGTGGGGGCAGGGCTGGCGCTGCTGGTGAGGTCGGAGGTGAAGGCTGAAGTCCTTGCTCGCGGGGCCCTTTGGGCTTGCTTGCTGGTCGGGTTGGTCCTGTTCTGGCTGATCGACACCACCGGGGTCTCGAACTACTGGCACGTAAGTGGCTGGGCCATGCGTCCCAGCAACCTGCCGATGCCGACTCTCATTGCCATCTTCTGGGGAGCGCTGCTGGCTCTTGTGGTGCTGGGAAACAGTCTGCTCTCCTCGATCCTTCGGCTGGGTTTCCTCAGACAAATCGGGAGGATCAGCTACGCCATCTACATCTACCACTTCCCGGTCTACGTTCTCACCGACAGCTACCTGGCACCATACTTCCCTCAGGGTGACTCGCTCTTCGCGCAGAGCCTGCTGCCGCTGACCAAGCTTCTCATAACCTTCCTGCTGGCGCTCGCCTCCTGGCACCTGGTGGAGTCGCCCCTCCTCCGGCTGAAGAAGCGCCTGAGGTAGTACTCGACCAAGTTGGTTCTGAAATGTAGGGCTGGGGCTTGGCCCCAGCCGCCCGCCGGTGGTTGCATACATGCGGCGGGGCATGAAACCCCGCCCTACGCATCGAAACCTCATTGGCGGAGCAGCAGTCGGATCGGTCCTCCCAAGCACCGATAGCTACAGCCACCCCCTCCAGTCCAGGATAGCCGGGGGTGGTATACTTATGTCATGCTAAACGACTTCAAACGGCGGCTCGCTGTTACCCTGATCCGAGTATTGGTCACACTTATGGGTCTGCTTTCGGCTGTGGTCATGCTGACCGGCCTCTTTATCACGGTGGTGTTCGCGGTCACCGTTGCCAGCCTGATCGTGGTCTACCTGGCCATTTTCCACAGGCGCAGAAAGCCCCGCTCTTAACCCGACACCATCTCGATCTCTAGATCCTTGTTGAGGCGGAAGCGAACCCTGGATAGCGCGTCGGTCACATCATGGCGTGCGGTACCGATGATCACCCTCACGCCCACGTAGCAGACGTCCTTGGCGTGGACCCAGGCTGCTCGCGCCTCGTTCGACATCTGCTCCAGTTCGTACTTTCGCGTTCGCAGCTTTTCCTGACGGTCAAACGACTGCTCCTGCGCCTTCACCAGCTTGGCCAGCGTCGCCTGCCGCTCCTGAGGCAGCCTGCCGTGCCGCCCCTTTGCCGAGAGGAAAGCGATGGTCTGGTCGATCCGGGTAAAGCTATTCTCCTCCTCTGTTAGCGCCTTCCGGATCTCCGCCAGCTCCTGTCGAACCTCGGGCATGATACCCACCGTGATCTCCGTGGGTGCCCCCATGTCTGACCCGATGTTGCGGGCCAAGACAGCGGTCCTGGCCGTCACCTGCCCTCCGATGATAGCTCCCCGCCTGCCGAGCACTTCCACGGAAGCTCCGACCTGGACCCGGCTCTGGAGGATGCCTTCGGCTGCCCACACGCTGCCATGTGCCCGCACCTCGGCGTTCTCTATGAAACGAGCCTTCACCGAGCCTCCCGCCACTACCTCCCCGTGACTCCCGCCGGAGATCCCGTACTGGACCGTGACGTTGCCGGCAGCCTCCACGGTCCCCCCGTCAACGCTGCCGTAAACCTCCACGTCGCCCTCGGCCTTGACGGAGAAACCGTGAAGCACGTTTCCACGAATAACCACGCTGCCGATGAACTGGATGTTCCCGGTCTCCACGCCCACATCCTTGTTCACCTGATAGACGTTGGTTACGACAACCTCACCGTACATGAGTGTGGCATGGCCATCGACGGCGGCGTAAAGGGACAGTCTATCCTCGCTGAGCCGCGTTCCGCTTCCTCCCTTCAGCCATACCTCGTGACCGAGCCTCCCGGGGATCTCCACCCCTGTCACAGTCATTCCGGACTCGCCTCGCGCTGGCGGCGTCATCGTTGCCAGAAGCTCGCCCTTGGTGACGTTGTGCACCAGGTTGAGGTCGAACAGGTCCACTGTGCCGTCCGAGTGTTCCTTCGGGCGGCCGATGGCCTCAGTAAGGCTGGGTATGTAGTCGATCTTGGCATCGGCGCCGGTAAGCGGCTGTCGCCCTACCGCAACTTTCACCCTTTCCAGCGGCCTGGCAGGATCTGGAGGCAGCACGGCGTTGCCGATGGCCTGGTCCACCGCGGCCGGATCGATCCCAAATGTGACACCGGCCTCCTGCAACGCGGCCAGCACCTCCTCCTGAGTGGCGGCCCTGCCACCATCAATTGGGGCTGTCACCAGCAGATCCGCGGACATGCGATCCGGGGCGATCAGCACGGTGATCTGGCTGCCGGCAGAAACGGCCGCGTCTCGGTACTGCGATTGCCGGTCCGCAAATGCCATCGGAGGCACCCCTCCTTTCCGGACTGCAGCCTGATCTGAATCGATTCCCCCTACTCTTATTTATCGGCGAGCTGGATGTATTTCTTGATGGGGGTCGAATAACGCAGCCGTCGCATAACTAGAATCGACGGCTCTTAACACAACTTATGTGCTTGATAGTATGGACATGAGCGAGCCCGCTCGCTATGCTGTCGCCACAGGTCGCGCTATCCGGCATGGTATGCGCCTAACCACCGAATGAGAAGGAGACACCATGACCAGCGAGCT
>DAHXJB010000450.1:0-1644 GCA_027372455.1 Chloroflexota bacterium
TGGCCACCGGGATATCGCTCGGTAAGGTATCCCCCAGGCAGGCGTTTCGCCTCGCTTTCCACTTTGGACTGTTCCAGTTTGGCATGCCCATCATTGGGTGGATTCTCGGCTCGCTGGTCGCCCCTCAGGTCGAGACCTTCGGCCCGTGGATCGCATTCGGTCTCCTGGTTGGCGTGGGGCTGAAGATGATCTGGGAGGCGTTGCACCACGACGGTAACGACGTTCGCGGAGATCCCACGCGGGGAGCGACCCTGATCATGCTATCCATCGCAACCAGCCTGGATGCGCTGGCTATTGGACTGGGGATGGCACTGGTGGGCGTGCCCGTACTGTACCCGGCTGTCGTCATCGGCGCCGTGGCGGCCAACCTCACGCTGCTTGGGCTCCAGATCGGAAAGCGCGCCGGTCATCTGGCGGGGCTCCGGATGGAGGTCGTCGGTGGGTTGGTCCTGGTGGCGATGGGCCTGAGAGTCGTTATGTAGCACGACTCTGCGAATTGACAAGGCGCCGCGGAGGGAATATGCTTCAAACACGGTGAAAGATGTGGGCAGTGCAATTGCTCTCCGCCTCAGCCTTCGGGAGGTGTGCAATGCCGGTAGGACCCACTGAGCTGATCATCGTTCTGGTGATCATCGTCATCGTATTCGGCGTCGGGAGACTGCCTGAGGTCGGAGGAGCCCTGGGGAAAGGCATAAAGGAGTTCCGTAAGGCCACAACCGAAGAGGAACCGCCGAAGGAGAAGCCGGAAAAGAGGGACCAGCCCTCCTGATCCAAACCGTTGCGGCCACGCTTCCTGGCTGGATTGACCCATGTCGATCCAGCCTGTTGTTTAGAGAGACATGAACGAGTTGGTGAGCGCCGTCGTCCTTGCCGGTGGCCGGGCGACCAGGTTGGGTGGTACGAATAAGGCCCTCCTGGAAGTAGGAGGCAAGCGGATCATTGACAGAGTGCTGAGCGCGTTAAGGCCCCTGACCGATCAGATCGTCCTGGTGGGCCATCTGGCCGACGGGCTCGACTTTCCAGATGTCGAGGTAGTGCCGGACGAGCACCCGGGGGCAGGAAGCATGCCTGCCCTGCTAACCGGACTCCAGACGTCTCACCACGACGTGGCTCTGGTCGTGGGCTGCGATATGCCCTTTCTCTCGACTCTGCTGCTTCGGCACATCGTAGACATGTCGATGGGGTTCGACCTTGCCGTTCCCCGGATCGGTCCCCACCTGGAAGCCCTCCATGCCGCTTACCATCGCAGCTGTCTCCCGATGATTGAAGACTACCTTCGACGTCAAGATCTCAAGATCATAGATTTCTACCCGTCCGTGAGGACTCGTGAAGTGTCTGAGGTCGAGCTGCGCGCCCTCGACCCGGACCTTCGATCCTTCTTCAACGTTAACACCCCCGAGGATCTGGAGACGGCTCGCGCGCTGGTTCAAGGGGCCTTTGAGATTTGAGATTGGTGGCCAGGGAGGATAAGCATGCCGCCGATTGTATCGGTCGTTGGTCGCTCAGACTCTGGAAAGACCACGTTTCTGGAGAAGCTCATACCCGCGCTGAAGACGCGCGGCCTGCGCGTGGCGGTCGTTAAGCACGACAGCCACGGCTTCGAGATGGATCGTCCCGGGAAGGATACCTGGCGACTGCGCCAGG
>DAHXJB010000477.1:0-6755 GCA_027372455.1 Chloroflexota bacterium
CGCGCCCCAGCCTGAACCTGAAGTGTCATGGCTGATTCTGCAAGATCGAAGACCGTAAGACTGTATCCGGCCTTGAGCAGATTGGCTGTCATTGGGCCGCCCATATTGCCAAGACCAACAAAACCCAACTCCCTCATCCGATGGACGCCGCCTTTCTCAACAAACTCTCTAGCTGCTTCTCTTTCGCTGACGGAATGATCATCCGGGCCTTCACCTTGACTAGGGCCAGGGTTCTCACCAGCACTGCAGCGATAGTAACCGGGAACGCCCTCCCTTATTCAGGGTTACTCGTCATTCAGGGTTACTCGTCGGCGACAGGCGCTCCGGCGGAAGCGTCGCTGGTTCGCTGGCTGTCGCACTCCGAAGCCACTTCCGCAGTAGGCTTTCGAGCCCCAGGAAGATCAATCCATCTGGCGCCCACGCCAGAATCCTGGTCAGAGGGCAAGCTTGCTCCTCACAACTCCCCTTTCCTCTGGCGCCGGAGATACATTGCGCGCACATAAAGGTGTCCATGGAACTCCCTTTCGAGGAAGGGATTGACAATCAACGGGGTATAGTATACTGTGCGATGTATACATTATGCAAGAGAGCGAGCAGTGTCAACTTTCGTACTTCGACCGCCTCAGTTCAAGAGTCTCCGGGAGGTCGTCGTCGACTCCCTCCGAGAAGCTATCTTGGACGGGTCTCTCAGGCCCGGCCAGAGAATTCAGGACTCGGAAGTGGCCCTCCAACTGGGCGTCAGCCGTACCCCTGTCAGAGAAGCCCTTAGGCAGCTTGAGAAGGATGGATTGGTGCGTAGCACTCCTAATCGCGGGGCGATCGTCAACGACCTTTCCAAGGATGACCTTGAGGAGTTGTACGGAATCAGAGCGGTCCTTGAAGGCTTTGCAGCCGCCCGAGCATGTGGCCGAATCACGGTGGGGCAACTTGAAGATCTCCAGCGTCTGTGCGAGGGGATGCAAGCGCTTGTGCCGTTTCGCTCGGAAGAAGACCGCGTTGCTTTTCTCAGACGAGACATGGAGTTTCACGAGCTTCTTGTCGCGGCATCACAATCCCCTTCGCTCGCGGAGATGCTGTCGGGCATTTGGATGCGCATCCGGATGATCATGGCAACCATTAGTGTACTGGGCCGGGCTTCGGCCCAGGCCGCGCCGGAGCACAAAGCTATTCTGGAAGCAATACGACTCCGGGATCGGGAATCGGCGGAGCGGCTTGCTCGGCGGCATGTGATGGACTCTAAGCAGAGAGTAATGGGTCTGTTCCAACCAATGCAGCGCTAACAGGCGAGGGACCTCGAACCCTCCAATCCCTTAGTCGCTTCGAGTCCACCGATAGAACTCCGATGCGAACAGCGGTGGCCTTCGGCACACCAGCGCTGCTTGCATAGAACAACTCTCACCAATGGAGGTCTTACCATGAGCCTTACGTCGGAGGTCAAAGATGTCGCCCGCCGCGCAGGAGCGGATGTGGTAGGAATCGCAGCGGCCGCGCGGATGGACCAGGCGCCACAGACTGCCGAGGAGCTCCTACCTGGAGCCAAGGCGTTGGTCGTCTTTGGCATTCGCATACCCCAGGCTGCGACGAAGCGCTGGGAGGTCGTGAAGACGCCATACCACGTCTATGGGCACAGTGTGCTCAACTTCAAGCTTTCGTACATCGACTACGACGTCGCCAGATTCCTTGAGGATGCCGGCTACTACGCTCTACCGTTCTCGTCGCGCGATCCCCATTACGATCCGGATACCTTCGTGACCAAAGGCGTGTCCATGCGTCATGCGGCCGCAATCGCAGGGTTAGGGGAGTTCGGTTGGAACAACCTACTCCTCACTCCGCGCTTCGGCCCCAGAATTCGCTTCAGCGCCGTCCTAACCAATGCCCCCCTCGAAGCCGACCCTCTCTACAGCGGCAAGCCGCTGTGCACCAAAGACAAGGGGTGCAAGCGCTGTATCGAAGCCTGTCCAATGGACATCTTCAAGACGGAGGAGAAGACTGAGCTAGAGGTCGAAGGCAAGCGGTTCGAGATGGCCAGGCTGTCCACACAGGCGAAGCAGAGATGTAGATGGTCAGAGCACGGTCTGATCGCGGAGGCGGGTGGGCGCACCAATATCCGCCCGCCAGAGGTGATTACGACGCAGGACTATCTCGAAGCAGGAGCGCGAATGGACCCGGTCCAGAAGGGACGGTCGGGTATTTTCGGCGGCATCTACTATTGCGGCCGCTGTGTCCATTCGTGTCCCGTCGGTGACAACCGCGCTCGACCAGCCAGAAGCAACTAGAGGTGACGAGCGATGGCCCGTGACACTGTGGATGGTAAGCCCGGGAGGGCGCTGGAGGGAATCACCGTCTTAGACCTCACCCACCTGGCTGCGGGACCCTGGTGCTCCATGATGCTTGCGGACAGCGGCGCCCGGGTGATTAAGATCGAGCCGCCCGGTGGCGGGGATATCGCGAGGTCGATGGGAAGTGTTTTCATCCGCGGAGAGAGCACGATTTTCCTCAGTTTCAACCGAAACAAAGAAAGCGTCACCCTTAACCTCCAGACCAGCGAGGGCAGGGAGGTATTCTACCGCCTCGCCCAGGTAGCCGACGTTGTCATCGAGAACTTCCGGCCTGGTACGGTCCAGAGACTAGGGGTCGACTATGAGACTATCGCGCGGCTTAATCCTGGCGTCATCTATTGCTCCATTTCCGCCTTCGGCCAAGATGGACCCTACAAAGACAGGCCTGCCAACGATCCGGTACTCCAGGCAATGGCCGGCCTGATGGATATCACCGGTGAGGCTACTGGAGCACCGTGCAGAGTGGGTGCTAGCGTGCCTGACTACGGCGCGGCTGCCCTCGCTGCCTACGGTATCGTGACCGCCCTGTTCGCAAGAGAGCGAACAGGGCGCGGACAGAAGATCGAGCTGTCACTGCTGGATGCCACGGTCTCCTGTCTTCAGCCTCGCGAGGGCGAGTACTTCGCGGTCGGGCAGGAGATGCGGAGGATGGGCAGCGGTCATCCCGCGTTTGTTCCTTACCAAGCTTTTCGCACCGGTGACGGCCGGTACATCTACGTGTCGGTGTTTACCGAAAAGTTCTGGCGAGCCTTTTGTGCCGCTCTTGGACGCGAGGAACTGGCCGAGGACTCCCGATTCGACAGGAATACGAAGCGCGTCGAGAACCGGGATGCATTGGTCAGGATGATCGAGGGCTGGCTGATAGAGGGGACCTGCGACGAGTGGACAACCCGATTCGTGGCAGCCGGAGTTCCGTGCGGTCCTGTCAAAACGATGGGCGAAGCTCTCAATGATCCGCAGCTGCTGCACAACGAAATGGTCGTGGAACTACAACATCCCGTGGCAGGCACCATCCGCGGCTTGGGAAGTGTGGTCAAGTTCCGTGGAACACCTGTCGAGTACCGAACTCCGCCACCGGTGCTGGGGGAACACACTAACTCAGTGCTCGAAGAGCTCGGATATACGGCCGAGGATATCGCTGAGCTAGAGCGTTTGGGAGCACTCTAATGACAGGGGCTACAGGCCTCGCGCGGTTCGAGCAGGAAGGGCCGGTTGCGATCCTATCGATCAACAACCCCCCGCTCAACCTCTTGTCCCAGCCTGTGAAGATGGCAGTACTCGAGTTCGTCGGCCAGATCTCGCGTGATAGAACGATAAGAGCTGTGATCCTGGCAGGGGCGGGTGAGAAGGGCTTTTCAGCCGGGGCGGATCTCCACGAGTGGCAGGACCGAATACGCAATCGCACTGCGGCGGATGATTCTCGACGGGGACAGCAACTTGCTCAGCATATCAGGGCTATTCCGCAGCCGGTGATCGCCGCAATCAACGGATACTGCTTCGGTGGAGGACTGGAACTCGCCCTCGCCTGCGATTTCCGAGTGGCCGGTCGCTCTTGCCGACTCGGCACCCCCGAAGTCAACCGAGGAGCCTTTCCGGGCACCGCCGGCTCTCAACTCCTCCCGCGCCTGATCGGCCCGTCGAAGGCTAAGCAGATGATGATGTTCGGTGAGCATATAAGCGCACCGGAGGCTTACGGGCTTGGCCTTATAGACTACCTGGTTGATGATGGGGAGGTACTCGCCCATGCCCACGTCCTCGCAAGGACTCTCTCAACCAAACCGGCCATGGCCGTCGCCTCAATCAAGAGACTGGTAAATGAAGGATTGGAAACGTCCCTTGAGCGCGGCTTCGCCCTTGAGACCGCGCTATTCGAGCGTATATACGAGACGGCAGACGTGCAAGAAGGTCTCCTGGCCTTCTTCGAGAAGCGGGAACCAAACTTCCATCACCAGTAGGCTCTGACCCCAGCTACTGTTGCCGGGTGGAGACTCAAGTGCGCAATACCTACGACCGCGTCCGCATAGACGTGCTGGTAGCTGGAGGTGGTGGAGCCGCGTTTAGAGCAGCGGCGGAGGCTGCTCGGCTGGGCGCGTCCGTGCGGGTCGTATGCAAAGGGCGGGTCGGCAGGTCAGGACTGACAGCAACCGCCAGATCAGAGATTCTCTCTATTGGGGCTGCTCTGGGACACGCGGATCCGCGCGATAACCCCAGGGTGCATTTTGCCGACACGATGGTAGGTGGCGAAGGCTTCTGCGATCCGCGCCTAGTGCGCGTGTTGGTGAACGAAGCCCCCGGCTTGGTAATGGACCTGGCCGGCCTAGGCGTCCCGTTCGAGCGCCAGGGCAGGAAGCTCATACAAGGAATGAGCGACTACGCCACCTATCCAAGGTGTTGCCGCGTGGACGGAACTACGGGACACTCAATTCTCAGCGCGCTCATGGTCGAGGCCGACCGGCTTAACGTGCCGGTCGACGACTCTACGATGGTAGCCGACCTGCTCGTGGACGACAGCAAAGTAGTCGGTGCTATCGGGATCGACTCCGCCCGCGGTCGAATAGTGACGTACGAAGCGGGAGCTGTTGTGCTCGCCACAGGGGGAGTAGGAGATGCCTTTGTTCCTACCCTTTCTGATGCGACCATGACTGGCGATGGACTCGCCCTGTGCCTGCGCGCAGGCGCCAGACTGGTAAACATGGAGTTTCACCAGCTCATCCCCGGGCTGATCCATCCAAGCCCGCTCGTCCTCTCGAAGCCCTTATATCGTCTCCGTCCCAAGCTAGTCAATGAGAGAGGCGAGCTATTCCTGGGTCGCTATCTACCTTCAGGAGTGGATGAAGAAGAGGTCTTCGCCCACAAAGTGTCACCTTACAGCACGTCAAATCCGTCAAGGTATATCGACGAGGCTATTTTCCAGGAAACGCAGGGGAATCAAGGCTCTGGGGCCGGCAAGGTCTACTATGACTTCACTGGTACGTCCACGCAAGAGTTCGTGAGAGTAGCGCCACATACCTACCGAGCTCTAAGGAGTAGGGGGCTGGACCCGGCACGTGGGCCGATTCAGGTAGGCATCCTCTTTCAGTTGGTCAACGGTGGCGCGCTCATGGTGAACGACACGGCAATGACAGAGATAGCGGGACTGTTTGTAGCAGGTGAGACTGCGGGCGGCGTGAGAGGGCCCGACCGTCCCGGTGGGAACTCGCTGGCAGAAGGTCAAGTGTTCGGAGCCCGAGCGGGCAGATTCGCTGCACGGTGGGCAGAGGATCATGGGATAGCTCCTGTGGAGCGCATGGCATATGCGTCTGCGATAGATCGCCTATCGGCTCAGGGCCAGGGCGGGAACGCTAGCGCGTCGGACGAGGTTCGCCGCCGCCTCAAAGAGACGATGGGCACGCTGTGCTCAGTGGTCAAGACTGGGGCCAGTCTCACCCTTGCCCTGGAAAGGCTTGAAGCTTTGGAACAGGAGCTAGCCCGCACCTCTGCTCGCAGCTGTAGAGATTTGGTGAAGCTACACTCAGTTCGGAACTCGCTTCTGGTCTGCCGTGCTATCTGTCTTGCAGCGCTAGCGCGGACGGAGACCCGAGCAGGACACTACAGGAAGGATTTCCCTCAGGCGGCGAGCACTCTCCGCAAGAGCTTGGCAATTCGAATGGGTGGGGGCGAGTTATGTGTGGATGTGTTGGAGTACCAGAGAGGAGGTGAGGTGGGTCCGGCATTACACCTGTCCGCTTGAACCTGTGGACTGCTAGTGCCCAACCTGAAAGGCGGGGCACTAGGTATTTGACGACCCGTGACCCAGATGTTGTGTGGATTGCCAGTGGCGTGTCTCATAGATAGTCACGCCAGGACGAGGAGGTTCTTGATGAAACGACTCTCCGCTTTCGTGGCTCTTGTTCTGGCATCTAGCGTACTCGCGGCGTGTGCGACAGCGCCGGCGCCGGAACCCAGCGCCGCCCCGAAGCCGGTGGCCCCCACTCAGGCGCCGGTTGCCCCGACGGCTGTGCCGGCGCCCAAGTCCGGCTTCCCCACCGCCGGCAAGCCCATCACCATCATCGTCGGCGCGGCGGCGGGCGGCCCCAACGACATCTCGGCCCGGTTGATCGCCCCTCTGATGGAGAAGGACCTGGGCACGCCGGTCCAGGTGGTCAACAAGGTGGGAGCCGGATGGCAGGTAGGCCTCACGGACATGGCCAAGTCGAAACCCGACGGCTACACACTCGGCTACGCGCCCCTGCCTCAGGCCATCCTGGTCTACCGGGATCCAGACCGGCAGGCCGCCTTCGGCCGTAAGGACCTACAGCCCATGGCGATGCACGTGGTGGACCCGGGCGTCATGGCCGTCAAGAAGGACAGCCCCATCAAGACCCTGAAGGACCTGGTGGACGCCGCCAAGGTTAAGCCGGGGAGCATCAAGGAGGG
>DAHXJB010000487.1:0-2131 GCA_027372455.1 Chloroflexota bacterium
AACGCCCGATACTCCGCCTCACCCCTCATCGCCAATACCTTGGTGATCGCGGCCGTCAGCGTCGTCTTCCCGTGGTCCACGTGCCCTATCGTCCCTACGTTCACGTGAGGCTTCGTCCGCTCAAACTTCTTCTTCGCCATGGCGGCGCACCTTCCTTTTCATCATTTCGATGGGTTTGCGGCTTTCGATGAGAAACGGTCCCAATCGCCAAAATAGACCGTCCGGCGGTCTATTTGCATAACAGGGGTTTGTTGGAGCCCACAATCAGATTCGAACTGATGACCCCGGTCTTACCAAGACCGTGCTCTACCTGCTGAGCTATGTGGGCTCGCCTATGAATGACGCTGGGTGGAGGGGACAGGATTCGAACCTGTGTAGCCCGTCAGGGCGACGGTTTTACAGACCGTTGGTATTAGCCACTCACCCACCCCTCCCCGCTTTCTCGCGGAACCGTCCGCCACAGCGGGAGGTGCCAACGCACTTGGAATTATACCGAACCCCTCGCGCCACGTCAACGCAGCCCGAGCCGAGCCAAACGCAATGCACGGGTGGGCAGGTCGCGCGGACTATAGTATAATCAGTCGGTTCCTATCATAAATATGCTTGTTGCTGGAGGACGAACATAGTGAAAGGTGCAGCGGCAGTTGCCAAGATCTTGAAGCAAGAGGGTGTCGCACACCTCTTCTCATTTCCAATCAACCCGGTGATCGACACCGGTTCCGAGCTGGGAATCCAGCCCATTATCGCCCGTACCGAAAGGACCGTCGTCGGCATGGCCGACGCATATTCCAGGGTGACAAACGGCCGCCGCATCGGGGTTTGCGTCACACAGTGGGGGCCAGGAACCGAGAACGCCTTCGGCGGAATTGCTCAGGCTTACTCGGACTCCACACCCATCCTGTACCTGCCCGCCGGATTCAATCAGAAACGGCTGGACTCGGCGCCCACTTTCGAAGCCGTGAAGAACTTCCAGTTCGTCACCAAGTGGGCCGGCCGCATGAACTCCGTTGATCGCGTCCCCGAGTTTCTCAGGCGCGGCTTCACCCTTCTCAGGGCCGGTAGACCTGGGCCCGTCTTGTTGGAGATGCCTTCCGACGTTCTGTCCGCCGAGATTGACGAGGCAGCCCTGACCTACAACCCCGTCAGGGGCACCAAGAGCATGGCCGATCCAGCTGCCGTCCGAGAGGCAGCGAGAGCCCTTATCGCCGCCAGGAGACCTATCATCCACGCCGGGGTCGGCATCCTGTATGCCGAGGCATGGAGCGAGCTGCGCGAGCTGGCCGAGCTACTCCAAGCCCCAGTGATGACAACCCTTCAAGGCAAGAGCGCCTTCCCCGAGGACCATCCCCTTTCCCTCGGGGCTTCCTCCGCGGCTGCTTCCCGTCCCCTGGCCCACTTTCTTGCCGAGGCCGATCTGATCTTCGGCGCGGGCAGCGGGCTCGCCATCTCCAGCTACGACGCACCTATCCCCAGGGGCAAGCTGGCCATACAGCTCACGGTGGACGAAAGGGACTTCAATCGGGACTACCTGTCTTCGCACCTGCTGCAGGGAGATGCCAGGCTGGTCCTGCAGCAGATTATCGAGGAGGTGCAGCGCCAGATAGGCCCGGACGGAAGAAAGGGAGACGACGCGACCGCCCGAGAGATCGGTGCGATGAGGGAAGAGTGGCTCAAGGAGTGGATGCCCAAACTGACTGACGAAGGAACTCCCATCAATCCATACAGGGTCATCTGGGATCTGCAGCAGGTCGTGGATCTGAGAAACAGCATCGCGACCCACGATGCCGGCACCCCCAGAGACATGATGGTGCCTTTCTGGAAGGCATTGGAGCCGAACAGCTACATAGGCTGGGGTAAATCCACCCACCTGGGTTACGGCATCCCTCTAGCTCTGGGTGCAAAGGTGGCCAAACCCGACAAGACAGTGCTAAACGTGATGGGAGATCTCGCCTTCGGAATGAGCGGCCTCGAGATCGAAACGGCCGCCCGCAACCACATCGGCACCCTCACCGTCGTCTTCAACAACGGGCTGATGGGTGATTACGAGAAGCACCTACCCAACGCCACTCGGCTCTATCGGGCACGATACATCAGCGGTGACTACGCCAAGATCGCGGAAGGACTGGGCGCC
>DAHXJB010000499.1:0-2597 GCA_027372455.1 Chloroflexota bacterium
GACAATAGTCCAACAGGGTGTGAATCAGTTCCGGCTTCTCGCCCAAGGCCACGGCGATCATGAAGTTCTCCATGCCTAGTAGCTGCGCCGCGAGGTCCACAGGGCCCTGATCCGCGCGGGCAACAATCCACGCTCTGTCGCCAATCTCCTTGCTGAGGATACGGGTCGCCTTCAGGATCTCAGACATCGGGAATGTGGTCTGTGGATCAGGCACTTTGAGCTTCGCGACATCCTCGAGTCTTTCAATCAACGGATCGTTGGCGACTGGGGCAGCATTGTCTCGGTACGTCACCCGCGCACCGCATGCCTCGGCGTTGCAGGCCGTGCCATTTTCCAGGAGGATCATGTCCTGTCCGAATTCCTTCCAGGCCTTGATCATCGCCTCCGCCAGCAACTCGCCATCGCGATATACTTGCGACATCGGGCAGCCCATTGATCGAGCTGCAGATTGAAAATTATGCAGATCCACCGGCACTCGATCGACTTCACGCAGGTCAATGGCGGCCGCCACGCGCTCTATAGAGTTCATGATCTCTTTCCCCTCAACGCTACCAGCTGACTGATCCCTGTATCGCTGATGCAGCGGATGCAGCTGCATCGCAATATCAATCGCCCTTCAGAAGGTCTCCGGTATCGTGGAGCCCCAAGTCTGAAAACTAGACTCGGCAAGTCCATCTGCAAACCACAACAAGCGGTTCGCCAAAATCAAGGGAAGGACTCCCCCAATTACCTCGCCAGCTCTCGAAATGCCGTCCGTAGCGCTGGATATAGGGACCTGTAGACCGGATACAGCCGCTGGTAAAGCTCCACTCGATCGGGGTTGGGAACAGTGCGTTCGGTGACCCGCACCGTCTGAGCGACGGCTTCATCCACGGTGGGGAACAGTCGCGCACCCACGCCGGCCAGCAGGGCCGCCCCGTAAGCCGCTCCCTCTGCGACGTTCACCACCACCAGCTCCGTTCCGAAGATGTCGGACTGGATCTGCCTCCACAGAGGGCTCCTGGCACCACCACCGCTGGCACGCACCTGCTCTATTGGCACCCCGAGCTCCCGGACCAACTCCAGCGCGTCCCGCAATCCGAACGAGACACCTTCCAGAACCGAGCGCACCAGGTGGCCCTTGCGATGCCGCACCGTGAGCCCCACAAAGGCCCCTCGCGCCTCTGGATCCGGATAGGGGGTCCGCTCGCCGGTCAAGTAGGGCAGGAAGATAAGCCCTTCACTCCCTGCCGGAACCTGAGCCGCCTCACTGGTCAGCAGGTCGTAGGGATCACACGCCACCAGCATCGCGGTGGAGCGTTCCAGCTCACCCAGCGCGTCCCGCAACCACCGCAACGACCCCCCGGCCGAGAGCATCACCCCCATGACGTGCCATCGGCCCGGCACGGCATGGCAGAAAGCGTGTAGCCGCCCCTCGGGGTCCGCGACGAATTCGTCGGAGTGAGCGAACACGACACCAGAGGTTCCCAAGGTCACCGAGATGATGCCTGACCGGGTGACGCCGCTGCCTACCGCCTGGGCCGCCTGGTCGCCTCCGCCGGCCACCACCGGTGTCCCGGCCTTGAGTCCGGTCGCCCGCGCGCCCGCGGAGCTCACTCGTCCCGACACCTCAGGGGATTCGAAACAGGGCGGCATCCAGGAGGACGGAATCTCCAAAGCGTCCAGCATCGGCCCCGACCAACGGCGATGAGCCACGTCGAGCAGAGAGGTGCCCGACGCGTCCGAAAGATCGGTGGAGAACTCGCCGGTCAGCCGGTATCGCACATAGTCCTTGGGAAGCAACACCTGCGCGACGCGCTGGTACAGTTCCGGTTCGTTCTGCTGAACCCAGAGGATCTTTGGCGCCGTGAAACCGGGCAACACCGCGTTCCCAGTCAACTCAAGCACACTGCCCAAGCCGCCGGCGCGCCTGGTGATCTCGACGCACTGATCGCCGGTGCGCTGGTCGTTCCACAATATGGCAGGCCTCAGCGGCTCCTCTCGCCGGTCCAACAGCACCAGGCCGTGCATCTGGCCGGTCAAGCCGACACCGATCACCGCATCGCCGGATGCGCCGGCTTGCGCGAGAGCGGCCCGAATGCTGGCGCACGCACCTGCCCACCAATCATCCGCCGACTGCTCCGACCACAAAGGTCTGGGGGTAGCCAACGGATACTCGGTTGTAGCGCTGGCAGCAACTCTCCCCAGCTCGTCGATCAACAGAGCCTTGGCAGCAGTGGTGGAGATGTCCACGCCCAGCAGATAGGCCACAGCTTCTCCTCCTGTCAGAGGTCCAGGGAGGGCATCGGACCGAGCGCGTCCGGGTGGGCGGACCTGGCACGGATCAGGTACGCCTCCAACCAACCACGCGCTCTATCGGGGTGCTCCGTGGCCCACAGCACCTTTTCGTGATCCAGGGCGTCAATCCGGTCGTTAGCAGCTCGCAGGGCATCCATGTTGTTCCGCAGTGCGATCTCCACCGGCATGCGCAGTGGATTTATGTCGATCCCAAAGTACCCCTGGTAGCCATACATCTTGAGGGCATATAGGGCAGCCTCGGTCTGTTCAGTGGAGATCACGCCGACGTTCTGATCCTGGTCGTAGTTACCTAGCGGCTG
>DAHXJB010000521.1:0-8284 GCA_027372455.1 Chloroflexota bacterium
TGGAGCGCCGAAGATACGGGCGATGGAGATCATCAGCGAGTTGGAGCCGGACGCTCGGGGTCCATACGCGGGTGGCGTCGGCTACTTCGGCTTCGACGGCAACCTGGACACGGCGATAACGATCCGCACGGCGGTGGTAAAGAACGGCATGGCCCACTTCCAGACCGGCGCCGGGATCGTCGCGGACTCCGTCCCGGAGGCAGAGTACCAGGAGACTATGAACAAGGCGACCGCGATGATGAGAGCCCTGCGCTCGGCGCAGGCGATGAGCAACAGGCCGCGGATGGGACCTTCCGCGGCCGGCGAGCAGTCGACCTCGACCCGAGTGCCGCATCTCGTCGGCAACCGCTCCTCGGAGGAGAAAAGATGATCCTGCTAATAGATAACTACGACTCTTTTACCTACAACCTTTACCAGTTTCTCGCGGAACTGGGCGCCCAGGTGGAGGTCCGAAGGAACGACGCGATTTCCGTATCGGAGATAGAGTCGCTCCGCCCGGAGAAGATCGTCATTTCGCCGGGCCCCAAGACCCCGGACCAAGCAGGGATATCGGTTGAGGTGATCGACACCCTTGGCCCATCCATACCGATCCTGGGGATTTGCCTGGGACACCAGTGTATCGGCCAGGCATACGGGGGCCGGGTGGTCAGGGCCCCGGAGCTGAAGCATGGCAAGAGCTCGCTGGTCCACCATTCGAGCAGCGGGGTGATGAAAGAGCTGCCGAACCCGTTTGAGGCCGGGCGATACCACTCTCTGATAGTTGAGCGGGACTCGATCCCATCGTCGCTGGAGGTCACGGCGGAGACCTCGGATGGCCTCGTGATGGGGCTTCGCCACCGGACGTACCCGGTGGAGGGGGTGCAGTTCCACCCGGAGTCGGTGCTCACTCCCGTGGGGAAGCAGCTGCTGCAGAACTTCCTGCAACTGTAAGAAAGGACTGCTCCTTGTCTTGAAGGGTGTCATCCTGAGCGCCAGCGAAGGATCTCCAGTAGCGAGGAGATGCTTCGCTTCGCTCAGCATGACAGTAGCCATCATCTTCACTGTAGCGATGAACTCGGTTCGCACATTCGGGTCTCGAATAGAGATGGAGGTCGAAAGATGTCAATCAAGGAAGCCATAGCGAAGATCGCCGGGGGCTCCGCGCTCGAAATGGGAGAGGCGTCCGACGCCATGGAGGAGATCGTTCACGGCCTTGCCACCCCGGCTCAGATCGCCGCTTTCGCCATGGCACTTCGTATGAAGGGCGAAACGGCCCCCGAGATCGCTGGCCTTGCCAAGGTGATGCGTCAAGAGGCGTTGCCCGTAAAGGTGTCGGGGGATGTGGTGGACACCTGCGGGACCGGTGGGGATGGCCTCTCGACCTTCAACATCTCCACCATCGCCGCGTTCGTGGCAAGCGGCGCGGGTGCCCGCGTCGCCAAGCACGGAAACAGGGCATACACCAGCTCCTGCGGCAGCGCCGACCTGCTTGAGGCCCTCGGCGTCGCGATAGAGCTGCGGCCCGATGAGGTCGCCGATT
This sequence comes from Chloroflexota bacterium, assembly GCA_027372455.1. Taxonomy (GTDB): domain Bacteria; phylum Chloroflexota; class UBA6077; order UBA6077; family UBA6077; genus JAJYNT01. The sequence continues at coordinate 1,520 of DAHXJB010000521.1, forward strand.
GCGTGGACAAGGTCGGTATCGGCTTCATGTTTGACCCTATCTTCCATCCCGCCATGAAGCACGCGGCCGGTCCGCGCAAGGAGATCGGCGTCCGGACCGTGTTCAACGTTCTCGGTCCGCTCACCAACCCCGCCGGTGCCTCCAGACAGCTGCTTGGGGTCGCAACCGCCTCGTTGGCGCCGGTCATGGGCGATGTGCTCGAACTGCTGGGCTGCCAGAGGGCCATGGTTGTCCACGGACAGGAAGGGATGGACGAGGTCTCGCTATCGGGCCCCACCCGCATCCGCGAGGTCTCAAACGGCTCCAGTCGCAGCTACGACCTGTATCCGGAGAGTCTGGGCTTTACGAGACAGCCGCTGGAGGCGCTCAAGGGAGGCAACGCTCAACAGAACGCGGAGATCGCCGAAGCCGTCCTGAGGGGCGAGCCGGGACCGAGACGGGACGTTGTGCTGCTGAACGCGGCCGCCGCCCTGTATGCTGCCGGCAAGGCAGAAAGCCTTCAGGAGGGGGTGGAGATGGCGACGACAAGCATCGATTCCGGGGCAGCAGCCGAAAAGCTGCGGGATCTCCGCTCTCTGTCTCAGTCGATGAAGGAGAGCAAAGTCAGCCATGTTTCTTGAGCGGATCCTGCAGGCGAAGCGGGGCGAGGTGGAGATCCGGCAGGCGGAGATACCATTCCAGCTTCTGCAGAGCCGGGCGGACGAGGCCCCCAAACCGCGGGACTTCGCGGCGGCGCTGGGGAAGCCGGGCCTCGGCGTCATAGGCGAGGTAAAGCGGGCATCACCCTCCAAGGGGCCCCTGCGGCCCGACCTGGACGCGGCCGCCACCGCCGCGCGCTACGAGTCGGGAGGGTGCGTCGCCATCTCCGTTCTGACCGACGGCCCTCACTTCGCGGCTCGGCCGGACGACCTGCCCACCGTTCGGCGTGCGGTCTCCGTCCCAGTATTGCGGAAAGACTTCTTGATCGCCGACTACCAGATCTGGGAAGCCCGAGCCATGGGGGCCGATGCCCTACTGCTGATCGTGGCGGCACTGGACCAATCCACGCTCCATGATCTCGTCGCTCTGACCCATCACCTCGGGATGGAGGCACTGGTAGAGGTGCACAACGAGGAAGAGGTTGCGATTGCCCTGGAGTGTGGGGCTCGCGTCGTCGGCATCAACAATCGGGATCTCCACAGCTTCCGGGTCGACCTCGACACCACAAGCCGGCTTCGACCGTTGATCCCTGAGGGAATAGTTGTGATTGCGGAGAGCGGCATCAAGGGTCCGGACGACGCGGCGCGAGTCCGCGCTCTTGGCATCGATGCCGTCCTGATAGGTGAAGCGCTGGTCACGGCGAAGGAGCCGGCGGCGCTCGTCCAATCCATTTCCAATGTAGCTGACTAATGGGGATACTGCTCAGACACAATGAAGCTTGCGGTACCCCACTTTGAGGTGGGGGTGCGTAGCACTCAGGACTAAGCACTTGGCCTGGGATAGAGTGCACAATCCGTCGTCATGCCCGCTTGCGCGGGCATCCAGCGTTCTCGCCGCGCGGTAGTGGCCTGGACCCCCGCTTTCGCGGGGGTGACGATGGGCAGTTTGTCTGGGGACACCTGCTTAGCTCTCTCGTTGCCTTACACAAAGAGGGGCACCGCAAGACAATGAAGCTGACACGAACTGTCGAAGTGATGCTGCTATGAAGTGTTGTGTTGAAGCTGACGTGAACTGTCATGCTGAGCGAAGCGAAGCATCTCCTCGTCGTGACAGGAGATCCTTCGCTGGCGCTCAGGATGACAGAATCTGCGCTCAGGATGACAGAATCTGTGCTCAGGATGACTGGATGGATGCTCGGGATAACAGCTGCCAAGACCACCGTGTCAAAGAGACACGACGGCGGAGGCGCCGATGACGGTGGTGAAGATATGCGGGATAACAGAGCTGGATCAGGCCTGCTGCGCGCTGGATGCCGGTGCCGACCTGCTGGGATTCGTCCTGGCGCCCAGCCGCCGCCAGATCTCCATGGAGATTGCGACCGAGCTCGTCGCACAGGCCCTTCTCCGCTTCCCACCGGAGCAACGAGCATGGCTGGCCGTGGGGGTGTTTGCCAATCAGCCCCTCCAGTTCGTGCAATCGGCCGCCGCTCAGGCCGGCCTGGATTGGGTTCAGCTTAGCGGAAAGGAGCAGCCCGAATACTGTCGCCGGCTTGCCCTCCCCATTCTCAAGTCGGTCCACATGCCCGCTCCAGGGCATGAGGATGAGGACTCTGCCGATCCCCAATGGATGGACCGGCAGCTTGCGGCACTGAAGGAGACTTACGCGCCGGCTCGGCTGCTGTTGGACTCGGGAGGCGCGGGCCGATGGGGTGGAACCGGGGTCCCCTTCTCCTGGGCAGCGGTGGGCAGCCAGGCCAGGGGATGCATGGTGGCGGGAGGATTGAGCCCAGATAACGTCGCGATGGCCGTGGAGCGCATGCACCCCTGGGGCGTGGATGTCAGCAGCGGTGTGGAGAGGAACGGCCGGAAGGATCTCCAGTTGATTGCACAGTTCATTCACCGGGCAAAGGGAGGTGACCAGAGTGGCAACGTTGGATAGCTCGTTGAGAACGACCGGCGAGGCTGAAGGGATACAGGGAAGATTCGGCCCCTTCGGTGGCCGGTATGTGCCCGAGGTGCTGATGGGGGCGCTGACCGAGCTAGAGGTGGCTTATCAGGATGCCCGAAACGATTCGACCTTTCACGAGGAGCTCGCCCGGCTGGAGCGCTCCTTCAGCGGACGGCCAACCCCGATATACGAAGCTGAGCGGCTCACGTCCGAGCGAGGGAGGGCTCCCATCCTTTTGAAGAGAGAGGATCTCGCGCACACGGGGGCCCACAAGATAAACAACGCTCTCGGACAGGCCTTGCTGGCAGTGCGAATGGGAAAGAAGCGGATAATCGCCGAGACCGGAGCAGGCCAGCATGGAGTGGCGGCGGCCACGGTGTGCGCTCGCTTCGGTCTGCAGTGCGTGGTCTACATGGGAGCCGAGGATGTGGAGCGCCAATCGCTCAACGTGCTCAGGATGAAGCTGCTTGGCGCGGAGGTGGTTCCAGTCGCCAGCGGCAGCAGGACCCTGAAGGACGCGATCAACGAGGCGATGCGCGACTGGGTGACCAACGCCGACACCACCTTCTACATGTTGGGATCTGTGGTTGGCCCACACCCCTATCCGAGCATGGTGAGGGATTTCCAGTCGGTCATCGGTATTGAGGCGCGGCAACAGTGCCTGGATCGATTCGGCCGGCTTCCAAGCCATGTGGTCGCCTGCGTAGGGGGTGGCAGCAACGCGGCCGGCATCTTCCATCCATTCATTCAGGATAGCGACGTCCGTTTGATCGGCGTCGAAGCCGGAGGCAAGGGCGAGGGCCTCGGCCAGCACGCCGCCACCATCGTGAGGGGACAGCCTGGCGTGCTGCATGGGGCCAGAAGTTACGTCCTCCAGGACGAGAACGGCCAGATAGCAAACACGCACAGCGTGTCGGCCGGCCTCGATTATCCAGGCGTCGGACCCGAGCACGCCTATCTACACGCCACCGGCCGCGCCCGTTACGTGACCGCGGACGACCGCCAGGCCCTCGAAGCCTTTGAGCTGTTGAGTCGTTTGGAGGGCATCATCCCAGCCATGGAGTCTTCCCACGCGGTAGCAATCGGCTGCGAGATCTCCGCCATGGCCGATCACGACGACCTGGTGCTGGTCAACCTGTCTGGCAGGGGAGACAAGGACCTGGACATATACGCCGAGGCCACCAGTCCGCGCGACGTGAAGTCTGGCAGTTCCCAAGGGAGACGGTTGGGGATGATACCGTGAGCGAGCAGGTCAGCCTCGGCCCTGCAGGGCCGAGGCGGCATGCTCAATTATCTTGGCAACCGCGATAACCCGTTACTGCAAATGGGAGGGGAGCGATGGGAAGGATAACAGCTACGTTCGACCGGCTGCGCGCCCGGAATGAGGCAGCCTTGATCCCATACTTGATGGCCGGATATCCGTCGTTGGAGGCCACAAAGGAACTTCTTTATGCTATAGTGTCCGCCGGAGCGGATCTGGTGGAGCTGGGGATTCCATTCTCCGACCCCCTGGCCGATGGTGCGACCCTCCAGCGAGCTAACCATATGGCACTTCAGGAGGGCGTGAGCCTGCGTCTGGCTCTGGAGATGGTCAGTTCGGTCCGCGACCAGATCGAGGTTCCCCTGGTCCTGATGAGCTATTTCAACCCCATCGTCCGTTTGGGTGAACCCGACTTCGCCCGGGAGGCAGCGGCGGCGGGCGTGGACGGCCTGATAATCCCCGACCTACCGGCTGAGGAGGGCGCGTCCCTCCGTCAGGAGTGCGCGGCCGTGGGCATCGACCTGGTGGGGATGATAGCGCCGACCAGCCCCGACGAGAGGCTACGGAGCATCGCCGCGTCGGCGTCGGGCTTCGTCTACTGCGTCTATCTGAAGGGGGTCACCGGGGCTCGAAACCGGTTGCCGGTTGGGGTGGACAGCTTGATGGCCCGGGTCAGGCGAGCGACGACGCTCCCTGCAGTTGTGGGATTCGGCCTGTCTAGCGCCGATCACATTCGAGACGTCACGAGGTTCGCCGATGGCGTAGTCGTGGCCAGCGCCTTACTGGATCGGATCGATAGCGATCCCCAGCACCGGCCCAACGCGGCGGCGAGCTTCGTCGCGGAGTTGAAGGCCGCCTGCCGTGGGGCTGCGGCCAACAGTATCGTTCCGCAAGTTTGATGCGGTAGGGCACGTGACGCGAGCGAGCACAGCGTCACGCCTGTGCCCCGCCGCCCAGCGCCGTAGATGCGGCCAACGAGCGGCGAGGGACGAACCCATCTGATCCAAGAAAATCGGTTGTAGATGTTTTCGGCTTGTATGGAACGGCTCTGGTTGGCATTCGCGGTACCTGGGTTGATGGAACTGGAGCCGGTCAGGCCCGAGTGGGATGGAATGGGTGGCGCTCAGGCTCGATTTTGGCAGTCCTCCACCGTTTCTGGAAGTCTAAGGGGATAAGCCTTAGGCTGACAGTGAGGCAGACCACATCGGTTGGAGGAGATACCGAGAGCTATTTCGGTATCGTGGAGGGTATGCGGCCGATCTTCCCGGCGTATCTGGGTAGTCGGACCAGGGGTAGGTTGTCTGGGATCGGGTCGATCTGATCGGCGGGGATGAGAGGGGCTTTGATGATGGTCCGTCTGGATGGGCGGATGAAGCCCATGTCTCGACCCTCCGAGACGAAGCCTGCCACCGGATCCTGCCCTTCATAAGCGTACTGGGGCATCCATCGGACCAGTAGCTGCATGGAGACCTCGAAGGGATCCACCTGGGCCCGACCGGCGATCTCCATGCGCAGGGCCTGCAGGACCTGGCTGATGATCAGGACGGCGAAGAGCTGCTGGAGGATGGTGACTGTCTTGGTGGACCAGAGGATGTGGAGCTTCAGGTGGGTCTTGACCAGGTTTATAGCCAGTTCGATGTCCCAGCGGCGGGCGTAGAGGCGAGCGATCTCCTGGATAGGTAGCTGCAGAGGGTCCAGGACGTTGGTCAGATAGCTGTAGGTGGTGCCCGACACCTCGAACTGGACCAGACGGACGGCATGGGCAGCCCTATCAGCCCTGTAGGCTCCCAGCCAGACCACCCCATCGAAGATGTCGGCGGACTGGTAGTAGACGTGGAGAACCTCATAGCTGGTCTTGGCGCGCAGCCGGCTGATCCAGTAGTAGCCCTGATCGGTTAGGTGGTCCAGCCAGGCGAAGCCGAAGTAGCCCAGGTCGGCCAGGATAAGGCTGGTCTTGGGAAGGGCCTCTACCATGGCCCTGGCCGCCACCTTCTCATTCTGATCGGGATTGGCGATGTGCTGTATGCGCATCCACTGCTGACGGCGCAGGTCGAACAGGCCGGCCAGCTTGCCGGGTAGCAGGCGCCTATCCCCTTTGGGTAAACCTCGCAGGGAGGGGAGTTTGCGGGCCATAGGATCGAGGGTGGACTCGTCCAGAGCGACTACCTCGGCGGCAAAGGGGGCGAGATCCCTGAGGGCGAAGGGGGCTAGCCGATCCTTGAGGATGGAGCTGATCTGGCAGAAAAGCTGCTCCATCGGGGCGACGCCAGCCCTATCCAAGCGGTCATAGACGGCCTGGTCTGAGACCGGAAAGCGGGGATAGAACCAGAGTTGGTGCTTGTTGAGCAGACGCCAGAGATCGAGCTTGCTGGAGAAACCCTTCAGGACACAGATGAGGAGTCCTGCCCAGAGGGCGAGGCTGGGCAGGACTCGAGGCCTACCAGGACCCTCCCGTCTGACCTCGACCAGGTCTGGGGCCATCTGGATGAGGGCGTCCTTGAGAAACTGCTCGATCTCCCCAACCACCGCATCCCTATCGGTCGGAGAGGTCGAACCGGGCGAACTGTCAGGGCAGTGTCGGTTCGAAGTTGGCTTTGTCATGCCTTAAGTATGCCATAGTCACCAACTTCAACCGATTTTGTTGGAATAGATGGTCTAAGACCCGCCCCTACCTGCAGACGGTCCGGGCTTAAGTGAACCGTATTGGGGCTACTATCTTGACACGCTGATCCTGATAGCCTGTCATCCTGAGTATCCCAGGGTTCCGGGAACCCTGGGCGAAGCACAGAAACTTGAAGTTTCTGAACAGCGATAGCGAAGGATCTCCAGTGACGAGGAGATGCTTCGCTGACGCTCAGCATGACAGTAACCATCACCTTCACTGTGTCGAAGCACTAGTGGTCTGCCACGGTAATCGT
>DAHXJB010000536.1:0-4130 GCA_027372455.1 Chloroflexota bacterium
CAATGAGGTGAGTGATGTTGGATACTAAACCCCGGGCCTCGAATAGCGTGCCACCGCTGCAGATTGCGGAGTCCACGCGGGAGGGCGTGGAGATACAGGAACTCAGCGCGTGGTACGGGGAGAAGCTGGCCATAGAGAAGGTTAGCATATCCGTGGAGCCGAACCGGGTAACGGCCATCATCGGCCCTTCGGGCTGCGGGAAGTCGACCCTGATCCGCTGCATAAACCGGATGCACGAGGTGGTGCCGGGCGCCCGAGTGTCGGGCAAGGTGCTGCTGGAGCGTGAGGACATCTACGATCCTGGAGTCGATCCGGTGCTGGTGCGCCGTCGCATCGGGATGGTGTTTCAGAAGGCGAACCCCTTCCCAACAATGTCGATTTTCGACAACGTGGCGGCCGGACTGAAACTGAACCGGCTCGCCAACCGCCACGAGTTGCCCAGCATCGTGGAGAGGAGCCTCCGCCAATCGGCGCTCTGGGACGACGTGAAGGACAAGCTGAACCAACCGGGTACAGCTCTCTCTGGAGGCCAGCAGCAACGGCTGTGCATTGCCAGGGCTCTGGCCGTAGAACCTGACGTGCTGCTTATGGATGAGCCTGCGAGCGCCCTCGATCCGGTGGCCACCCTCAGGATCGAGGAGTTGATGCAGGAATTGAAGCAGAGTTACACCATAGTCATCGTGACTCACAACATGCAGCAGGCGGCGAGGGTATCGGACTACACTGCCTTTATGCTGGCAGGAGAAGAGCGAGTGGGCCGCCTGATAGAGTTTGGTGAGACCAACAGACTGTTCACTAACCCCAAGGATAAGCGCACCGAAGACTACATCACGGGACGGTTTGGATGAGGGATCGAACCCCTGCGGCCGTTGATGCTGGTACTTACCAGGGTTACAATGTGTACAATGCAGTTGTCCCGACAGAGCGAGCAGATCAAGGTGCCTACTTATAGGAAGGAGAACGACCCGTGACCGCGACTAGAGCGACCTTCGATCGCCAATTAGCAGGGCTGAAGGACGAAGTGCTGATCCTGGGCAGCATGGTGGACAAGGCTATCGCTCGCTCCGTCGAAGCCCTCAAGAGGCGCGACCGAAATGAAGCGGAGATGATTATCTCCGAGGATATGAAGATCAACCGGAAGCGATTCGACATCGAGGAGAAGTGTCTTCTACTGCTGGCCACTCAGCAGCCGATGGCGAGCGATCTGCGGGTAATCGCTGCCGCCATGAGCATCATTACCGATCTGGAGCGGATGGCGGATCACGCCGAGGGAATCGCCAAGATCAACCTGATGATGGGGGACGAGCCGCTGCTGAAGCCGCTGATCGATATCCCCAAGATGGCCGACAAGGCGAGGGACATGCTGCGGCGAAGCCTGGACGCCTACGTCGATCGCGATGCCGATGGGGCCCGAAAGCTCGCGGCCGAGGACGACGAGGTGGACCACCTGTACAACCTGGTCTACCACGACCTGTTGGATATCATGATCAAGGACCCCGACACCATCACCCGCGCTACCTATCTGCTTTGGACAGCCCACAATCTGGAACGGATTGCCGACCGAGTGACCAACATCTGCGAGCGAGTGGTGTTCATGGTCACGGGACAGATGGAGGAGACGAACGTATCGAAGTACTGAGTGCTCCCGCTCCCCTTCGCCCTACGCTAAACCACAACCGTGTGGTGCACCCAGTTCCAGCGCTGCCGGCCACGTAACCCTCACCCCTGCAGCATTCTGGACACCGCCGGACTCCTGCTATAATCCGGCGAGAAGAGACTTTACTGGAAGGGCAGTCTTCAGTGGCAAAGATCCTGGTGGTGGACGACGAGCGCATACTGCTGGATACCCTCCGGTATAACCTCTCCAAAGCCGGCTACGAGGTTACGACTGCGGCCGACGGCGAGGCAGCCCTCAGGGTAGCTCGGCAGGAATCCCCCGACCTCGTCCTACTGGATGTGATGCTGCCGAAGTTGGACGGCTTCGACGTGTGCCGCACCCTTCGACAGGAAAGCTCGGTGCCCATCCTGATGCTAACCGCCCGAGTCGAAGAGGCGGACAAGATCATAGGTCTGGAGCTGGGTGCCGACGACTACCTCACCAAGCCCTTCAGCATGCGGGAACTGATGGCCCGGGTGAAGGCCATGCTGCGACGTGTGGACATGAGCCATTCCGATATCGAGCCCGCGGCGGACAACGCTCTCCGGGAAGGCAACCTGGAGATCGACCTCGTCTCCCACCGGGCCAGCCTGGCCGGCAATCCCCTGCACCTGAAACCGAAGGAGTTCGACCTGCTGGCCTACCTGATGCGCTTCCGAGGTCAGGCCTTCACGCGGGATCAGCTGCTTCAGCAGGTGTGGGGCTACGACTACGCCGGGGACACGAGAACCGTGGACGTACACATCCGATGGTTGAGGGAGAAGGTGGAGGCCGACCCCTCCAGCCCCCAGTTGATCGAGACCGTGAGGGGAGTAGGATACCGCTTCAAAGGATAGGGGTGGTTCGATGGCTCACCCACGCTTCATGCCGAGCAGCCTCCGTTCCCGCGTCTCAGTGGCCTATGCCGCCCTGATGATCCTCTGTGTGGGAGCTCTCAGCCTCTATCTGGCAGAGGTGGGTCAGGGTACTTACTTGGCAACCTTGCGCCAGGGGGTGGAAGGTCAGGCGCGGCTGGTTGCCGTGGCGGCGCGTCCCTACCTCTCCCACCATCGTCCGGCGTCCGAGATCGATGCCCTGGCCAAGGAGCTTGGCCGCGAAGCCGGGGTTCGAGTCACCATTATCGACGCAACCGGGGTTGTGCTTGGGGACTCGGAACATGACCCCCTGACCATGGAGAACCACGCGCTTCGCCCGGAGGTGCAGAGCGCCCTGCACGGCAATAGCGGGGAGGCTCAGCGCCAGAGCGCGACCACGGGCTACGATACCCTCTATGTTGCCGCCCCGATCGAAGATGGCGGCAAGCCGATGGGCGTGGCTCGTGTGGCACTTCCCCTCGCGGCCGTGCAACAGACTTCGCGAGGGATAACCAGCACAATCGCCCTGGGGGGCTTGGTGGCCACCGTGCTGTCAATACTGCTGGGCCTGGCCGTCGCCAGAGGCATCACCGGCCCTGTCGAGGAGCTGATTTCCGTGGCCAGCCGAGTTGCCGAGGGGGACTTGGACCAGCGAGTCGGAGACTACTCATCAGACGAGGTAGGAACGCTGGCCAGGGTCTTCGATCTGATGGCCGGCAGGCTCCAGTCAACCATCAAGGCGATCTCCTCCGAGAGAAACACCCTGGCAACCGTCCTGACCACCATGGCCGACGGGATACTGATAGTGGACCAGCGTGGAAAGGTAGTGCAGGCCAACCGATCGGCCGCTTCCATTCTGGGCTGTTCCATCGCCTCCATGGAGGGAAAGAGCTACGTCGAGGTGCTGAGAGACTACGAGCTCAGCGCCGTCCTACAGAGGTGTCTACGGCAGTCGACGCCCGAGAGCGGGGCCGTCGAGGTTGAACCGGGTAGAAGGTTCGTCCGCATAATGGCCACCCCGCTCAAGGGCAAGCATGAGGGGGCGCTGGCACTGCTTCAGGACCTCACCGAGATCCGGCGGGTGGAAACCGTGCGCCGAGACTTCGTCACCAACGTGTCGCACGAACTGCGGACCCCGCTGGCATCACTGAAGGCGCTGGTTGAGACCCTGGAGGAGGGCGCAATAGGGGAGCCCGAGGTGGCCCGAGACTTCCTCTCGAAGATGCATGTGGAGTTGGACGGGCTCACACAGATGGTGACCGAGTTGCTCGAGCTATCCCGCATTGAGAGCGGAAAGGCCACCCTCTCAACGAAGCCATTGGACGTGGCGCCGCTGGTGCAGGAAGCTGCCGGCCGGCTCATGGCTCAGGCCGATCGAGCCGGACTGCGGCTGTCGGCGCAACTCCCCTCACAGCTTCCGAAGGCCCTGGCCCACAGGGAGCGGATACAGCAGGTGCTGGTGAACCTGATCCACAACGCCATCAAGTTCACGCCGGTGGGCGGCGACATAACCGCCGGCGCACGCCAGGAGGGAGACTGGATCCTGATATCGGTTGCCGACACCGGAGTGGGGATCTCGCCTGAGGACCTACCTCGCATCTTCGAGAGGTTTTACAAGG
>DAHXJB010000546.1:0-6428 GCA_027372455.1 Chloroflexota bacterium
AGCCCATCCTGGTACTGCTGCCGTGTGATCTCCCCCAGCGAGTACCGGGTCCTGAGAATCCCCTCTGGAGAGGAAGGCACCTCGGTAGGTCTCAGGCGGCCCCGGCTGCCGATAGCAGCCACGATCACCGCCAGCAAGACCAGCACGGCCAGGATCGCCAGGACCCAGCCAACTGTAGGCTCTCTAGTGGCCGTGGACAGCAGCATGGTCGTTGCAAAGGCCAGCCCGAAGGCCACAGGGATCAGGGGCAGAGGATAGCCGTGGCCGATCGCTTCCTCTCCCTCGCCGGACTCAGTCCCTATCACCCCTCCCACAGGGCATCCCAGGCTCCCCGGCGCCCCAACTTCCACTCCCCGGTGGGGTCGCCGTCCCATCATCCCGCACATCATGGCTATAGCCCTCCCCGACTCACGCCAGGAGATCCCGGCGCATCTCCTCGTACTGCTCTTTGGTGATCTCGCCGCTGGCGTATCGCCGCTTCAGGATCTCCAGCACCGACGCGGTGCCCGACCCGCTGCCGTCCTGTCCGTTCAGGCCGTCCCCAGGCCCCCATCCCGATCTTCGGGAACCGAAGGGACCGCTTGGCCCGAACATGAAGAACAGCATGATGGCCATGAAGACCAGCCCGATGATCGGAAAGATCTCCCATCCGTACCAAGGTCCGTAAGGTGGCACAGTCATCTCCTTTCCTCGGACCCGCAACATGCCTCCTTCAGAGAGGCCGCCAGCGCCCTAGCTGCTTCCACGGTCTTCCAGACCGCATCGCTCGCCAGTCAATAGTAGTTGAACGGTCCCCGCCGCTCCGCCTGAACGAGTCCCCGATCCCGCAGGACCTTCAGATGATGCGAAACCAGTGGCTGCGGAAAGCCGGTCTCCTCCACGAGGAGATTGACCCACTTTCAATCGGGAGTGAGGGCCAGCACGAGCTGGAGGCGAGTGGGCTCGGCCAGCGTCTTGAACACCTCCGCCAGGATGACAGTTGAAGGCTCCACGGGTTCCTCCCGTATCAACACGAATACATATGCAGGAACATGAATATCACGATCCGTGTCCACTGTCAAGCCCTCGTTCCCATGCACCCAGGGCCTTTTAGTTGTCGAGTGCACCCTCGCCTCGTGACACGAACGGGCACAGCGTCAGGTGCCTACCTCCAGCCCTCACCCCGCAAACATGCCCTCTGGCATGTTTGCGCCTCTCCCAAGGGGAGAGGGAGGCCGTAACGCCTCTCCCCTTGGGAGAGGCCGCCCGAAGCGAAGCGAGGGCGGGTGAGGGCTGGCCCAGCAGCAGGACTAAAAGGCCCTGCCCATGCACCATGGGGGTGATACCTCCTCGATGGCGGGTTGGCGCGAGGTAGCGGACTCCTCTCGGATCAGTCCTGTCTGCCAAAGAGCCATACCGCGGGAACAAGGAAAACGACCCCGAATGCGGCCAGTATGGCCACGTCCACGATGAGGGGATGCAGGATGAGGGTCTGCAGAAGCTCAGGAGGAACCGTATAGCCCAATGCCACCTGGCGCAGGGCGTCCACTCCGTAGGTCACCGGATCGATGGTAGCCAGCCATTTCATCCAGGACGGGGCACTGACCAGTGGGAAGAGTGCCCCGGAGAGGAAGAACATCGGCAGCAGGAGGAAACTCATGATCACCTGGAAACTCTCGATAGTGCGTTGGCGCACGGCGACCAGTATGCCGAAAGAGGTCATCACCGCCGCGAGCAGCAGCATGAGTCCAAGAAGGAGGAGATACTGATCCCATGCCAACCATATACCGATGACCGACGCCAGCAGGAGGATGATCAGGGCCTGAAGCATTGCCACGGTACTGCCGCCGGCAACCTTGCCCAGGGCCACGGAGGTGCGCGATACCGGCGCGACCATCACCTCTTTCAGGAAGCCGAACTCGCGATCCCACACGATGGAGATGGCCGAGAAGATCGCGGTGAACAGTACCGTCATCCCGAGGATTCCGGGAAACACGAACTGCACGAAACTCACGGCTCCAGCCGCCAGTCCAGGTATGCTGGAACCGAGACCGTAGCCGAGAACGAACAGGAACAGCAAGGGCTGGGCGAGCGACGCAACGACCCGCGCTCGATCCCTCACGAAGCGGAGCACGTCCCGGTACCAGATGGTGTAGGCGCCCTTGAGCTCTCGCCGGAGCGACGTTACCTCTATACCCCCTAGCGCCGCCACATTCGCCCTCTCAATCGCATCTGTTCGCCCGCCCCCGCTTCCTCTCCGCGGATCGCGCGACCGGTCAGCTTGATGAACACGTCCTCCAGGGTCGGCCGGCGCAGGTTCACGCTCTGCACCGTCACGGGCTCCTTGCGGCCGGCCAACGTCGCCATCATCCTGGGGATGAACTGGTCACCCTGCGCGACCTCTATGACCAGCTGTCCGTCGGACACGATCCGCAGCTCGACGTGGTGGGCCGCCTTCAGAATGGCAGCGGCGCGACGGTTGTCCGAGGTGATGACGGTCACTACGTCGCCTCCCACCGTCCCTTTGAGTGCCGCCGGGGTATCCAGCGCTATGATCTCACCGTGATCGATGATGGCGATTCGGTCGCAGTTCTCGGCTTCGTCCAGGTAGTGGGTGGTCATGAACATCGTGATCGCTTCCTGGTCCCGCAGCCTCAGGAGGTAGTCCCAGATGAGCCGGCGGGTCTGGGGATCGAGACCGATGGTCGGCTCGTCGAGGAAGAGCACCTTCGGGCGATGAAGCAGGCCGCGGACGATCTCCAGCCTGCGCCTCATGCCGCCGGAGTAGTTGCGCACGACCTCGTCCGCCTTGTCGGTCAGCTCCACCATCTCGAGCAGCTCGGCGGAGCGCTGCCGAAACAGGTCGCGGGGGACGTCGTACAGCATGGCGTGAAATCGCAGGTTCTCACGCCCGGTCAGGCGATCGTCCAGACTGGGATCCTGGAAGATCAGGCCGATGGATTGGCGCACGGCATCCTGCTCCGTCAATAGGTCGTGGCCGTTGATGGTGGCACGGCCGGAGGTGGGTCGCAGCAGCGTGCAGAGCATGTTGATCGTCGTGGACTTCCCGGCTCCGTTGGGCCCGAGGAAGCCGAAGACCTCGCCCTGCCTGACCTGAAAGGTCACCCCTTTGACGGCGGTGAAATCGTCGAATCTCTTCACCAGGTGATCGACTTCGATCACGTTCACCGGGTGCTCTCCTCCGCGACCACCTGGCGCCTCTCTACGCACCCTCTTCCCAACTACGAGGACATCCCGTGCTTCAGTCCCTCGTACGGCCGCCGGTTTGCCCGGCGACGCGACCTTACAATGCTCACCGGCTTCACTTCCGCCAGTATCTGAGGCTATCGACGTAGCATGCGGCGTACCGTGTGATGGGTGCTGGCGGCAGAGGAAAACTCACCCCTTGACAGCAGCGGACGGACTCGCTATAACTGTTCCACTATGAGTAATGAAATTCCGCAGAATGGAATTGCTGCCGCAAGTAGGGACCCCCGTATCCTGGCGACGGCTGAGAAGGCATTCGACCTGCTCGAGCTTCTGGCCGAGACCGAGGACAGAATCTCACTTCAGGAGGTGAGCGAAAGGCTGCAGCTTCCCAAGAGCACGGCCCACCGGCTCTTGGCAACCTTGGTGAAGCGCGGATACGCGCGCCGGGACGCTCGAACTCGGACCTACTCTCTCGGTCTGAAGCTTTTCACCTTGCAGGCGCTCTCGACGCGGGAGCACCGTCTGGTTTCGACGGCTCGCCCTTACTTGCGAGAGTTGGCCGACAGGACGGGCTTCACCGCGCACATGGCGATCCTGCTGGAGGACGAGGTCGGCTATGTCGATCAGATGGTGAGTCGCATGGCCAGTGGTCTTCAGATCGCCAGCGGGCCCACTGCCCCCCTGTACTGCTCCTCCCTTGGGAAGGTTCTGCTGGCGCATCTGGCCTCGGACGAGTTGGACAGCATTCTGAAGAAGCTGGTGCTGAGGCACCGAACCGAGAACACGATCACCGACCCGGAGGCGCTTCGGTCGGAACTGGATGTGACCCGCGCCCGGGGCTACGGCCTGGACAACGAGGAGAACACACTCGGAGTACGTTGTGTGGGCGCGCCGATCCGTGGGGCCGACGGAGAGGTGGTTGCCGCCGTGAGCACCACGGGCATAGCAGCCTACATGTCGGACGACCGTCTGCCGGAGTTCATCGAGGCCACGAGGGACGCGGCGGAGAAGATCTCTGCCGCCATAGGGTATCGGTGCTAGGGTGTGACTCTGAGCCACCCTGGCGCAGTGTGTACTGCTGGCTTGCCAGCGGGAAGGAGGTCTTCGTGCTAACGAAGGACGGTGTCCACGGTATCATGACTCCCCTCGTCACGCCGTTCACCGAACGGGAGGATCTCGACGAGGCCGCTTTCCGCCGCGAGGTCGGTCTGATGCTGGATCTCGGCGTGCACGGCCTGGTGGTGGGAGGCAGCACCGGCGAGGGACATGCCCTCACTCCGGAGGAACTTGGCCGTCTAACCATCGTTGCGGCGAGCGAGGCGAGGGGTAACGTGCCGGTGGTCGCGGGGGTCATCACGACCTGTACGCGCGATGCCGTGCGGCGGGGACGGGTGGCCAAAGAGGCGGGGGCGGATGGGCTCATGGTTACCCCGATCATCTACCAGGTGCCGTCGGACGACGGACTGTTCGACTACTACGACCGGATCTGGAGGGAGGTCGGCCTGCCGCTCATCATCTACAACGTGGTGCCTCGAGTCCCCGTGTCTCCACGGCTGCTCCGGCGGCTGGTGAGTATCGAGGGATTGGTGGGGATCAAAGAGAGCATCGGGGGCAACCTGGATACCCTGTCGGAGATGGTCCGCACAGTCGGGGACAAGATTTCGGTGACGTGGGCCCAAGACCCGTTGCTTTTCGCGGGCTTCGCGCTGGGGGCCACTGGGTCGATTTCCGGTATCAACGCGGTCTTGCCGCAGCTTTCGCTGGATCTGTGGCACGCCGTCGAGCGAAACGACTTGAATACGGCCCGCAAGATCCACTACCGCATGCTACCGGTGGCTCAAGCGATGGGGCTGGACAACTGGCCTGCCCGAGTAAAGGAGTTGGTGAACCTGCAGGGGCGGAACGTAGGTCCGGCCAGACGTCCCTTCATTCCCGTCACCGAGGAAGAGCGGGAGCGCATGCGAGCTGCTCTTGCCGAGGCCGGCGCACCGTTGGGGGTCTCGAGCTGAATCGCTGGTTCTCACGTTCGCGGGGCTTCTCTTGTGAGGAGGAAGGAGGTCTTCATGGGTGTCCCAGATTTGGATCGTTCCCGACTGAGCCGTCGTCAACTCCTTAAACTGGCAGGTCTCGCTGGCTTCGGAGGGGTGGTCGCGGCGTGCGCGCCGACTGCGTCCACCAATTCTGGTGCCGGGCAGAAGGCAGTTCCTTCGTCGGCTGCGGCGCCCGCGCAGGCAACACAGGCGGCGCCAGCGGTGGTGAAGTCGGTCTCGCTGACCATGTGGGTGCAGCGCTACTACGTTCCGGATGCCAACAAGGTCGTTCAGGAGGCAGCCGACGCTGCGGCCAAACAGGGTGGGTTCTCCATCGACGTGGAGTTCTTGCCGTGGGAGGACACGAGCTACGCCAAGTGGAGCGCGGCGCTGGCCGCCAACAACTTACCCGACATCGGGATGCCACCCGGTTACCCCTCCCAGTATCAAGCGGTTGGGAAGCTACATGATCTAAGCAGCCTGTTTGAGGAGATCGGCAAGTCCGGCGGTGGGTGGTACGACTACGTGAAGAGCGATGCCACCATGGGTGGGAAGCAGTGGTGGATCCCCATTCTGAACGAGACAGCCCTTGCCCACTACCGCACGGACTTGTTCGAGGGCGCCGGCTACAAAGTGCCGCTGGAGAGCCTCGATGCGCTGCTGGATGCGGCCAAGAAGATCACGAAGCCGGAGAAGAATCTCTACGGCATCGGGATGGGAATGTCTCACGGCGACTGGCCCCACAACTTTCTCCCCGTCATGTGGGCGTTTGGAGCGAAGTTCCAGGATGAGAAGGGCAACCTGGCAGTCGATAGCCCGGAGATGTTGAAGGCCCTGACCTGGTACACCGAGCTTTACACCAAGTGGAAGGTCGTTCCTCCGGGGGCCACGAGCTGGGACCCTTCGAGCAACAACACGGCCTACATCACCGGGCAGGTGGCCTTCATCTCCAACCCAGGGAGCACCATTGGGCAGATGAAGAAGGACCACACAGATGTCCTGAAGAACACGGCGTTTGCACCCGTGCCGGGTCTGCCGCCGAACACCAAGCCGACGGCACCCACGAACCTGCCCGGCCTTTTCGTGACGACGGATTCCAAGGCTCCTGGCGAGGCGCAGCTTGTCATCAAGACGTTGATGTCGGAGCAGTTCTACCCGAAGTACCTGGAAGCGGCCCAGAGCAACTTCTTCTCGGTGCTCAAGGGCTAC
>DAHXJB010000558.1:0-15730 GCA_027372455.1 Chloroflexota bacterium
ACGATGTGGCCTCGGCCGTGAACGGCCGGGCTAACGCCACCGGCCTGCTCGTGGTTAGCCCGGCCATTAAAGGGCCGCGACGGTGTGCCAGCTCATTTCGGCAACGACCATCAGGGCCGAGACGTCACACAAGATCGCGAAGAGCCGATCGATGAGCCTGTCAGCCGGTGAGCTTTGGATGGGTCTTTGAAACGCGGTATAGTTCATGTAGGGAATGTGACTGTAGGAAACCGAAAGTTGCAGGGCAAGAACGTGGAACGGGATCGGAAGAGACGAGGCCGAGCCAGCACCTTTCAGGGTGGCAACCATCGAGCGGAGGCGGTATACCGAGCAACCCTCGCGATCGCCACGGAGCTATCGCTGGATGCGGCTCTCCAGAAAATCGTGGATGCGGCCCGGGAACTGGTGAGCGCCCGCTACGCCGCCCTGGGCGTCATCGATGAGGAACGACGGCGGCTCACTCACTTCGTCGTGTCTGGAGTGACGGACGAGCAGGTGAGGGCCATAGAGCACTGGCCCCGAGGTCTGGGATTGCTGGGCGAGCTGATCCGCTTTCCCCACCCCCTGCGGGTGAAGGACGTATCCAAGGACCCTCGCTCGATCGGCTTTCCTCCCCATCATCCATTTATGACCAGCTTCATGGGGGTTCCTATCATTCGTGGAGACAGGGTCCTCGGTAACTTCTATATGACCGACAAACTGGGTGCAGATGAGTTCACCGAGGCGGACGAGGAGATCCTGTCCCTCTTCGCCGCTCACGCCGCCATCGCCATAGAGAATGCTCGCCTGTACACGGAGACCGACATCCGCCTGAGAGAGAAGGTCGTGCAGGTTGAACGAGCAGAGCGCCGCTCCCGATTCTTATCCGATCTGGGCGCTGTGCTGCTGCGGCTCCCGCCCGGCGAGGAACTTCCTCTAGGGTCGATCGCGGAGCGAGCCACCGAACCGTTAGGCGACGTGGCAGCCATCTATCTAGTGGAGCCCAACAGGCCCGAGATAGTGGCGACAGGTGTCATTTTTCACCATGCTCCGCACCGAAGGGAGGCTGCCGCCGAATTGCTGGAGCGGTCCTGGAATGCCATTCAAGAGCAGATCCTCACCACCGGCAAGCCCATTCTCGTGGCCGACCTGGAAGCCGGGGAAACCACCTTGGGATTCGATCCACAAGCCCTGACGCAGGCTCGTTTCTCGGCTGCCCTGGCAGTCCCCATCGGCACGCGGCGCACCAACTACGGGCTGTTCGTCTCGCTCGCGAGCCGGCCCATCACCTTCTCCAAGGAGGATCTGCGCTTCGCGGCGCTGATCGCCGACCGGCTGGGGGCCGCCCTCGATAGCGCCTTCCTCTATCGGAGGGAGTTGGAGGCGAGAGCTCAGGTGGAACAGTTGGCGGAACTGGCGCAGCACCGGGCTTCGGAATTGGAGACGGTGCTGGACACCATGACCGAGGCCGTGTACGTCTTCGACAGTAAGATGAGATTGCTGCGCCGCAACAGGGCCTATGACCTGCTGTTGGGCTCGGGAGAAGGAGAACCGGTCGTCGAGTCGCTGCGCCAGCATTTCCAGCTGCTTAAGCCCAGATCGGAGAACGGCAAGCCACTCTCCTACGATCAGCTTCCGGCAACCCACGCCCTGCGGGGCGAGAGCTTCACCAACTCGGTGATGATCATCACGCCGATCGCAGACAGTAGAGGGGATCGCTTCCTCAGCCTCTCGGGGGCGCCAATCAGGGACGCGGCTGGCCAGATCGTGGCCGCGGTGATAGTGGCTAGGGACGTGACCGAAGCAAAAGAGATAGATCGGCTGAAGGATGAGTTCATTTCCGTTGCCTCACACGAGCTGAAGACCCCGCTCACCGTGGTGAAGGGGTACGCCCAGATCCTCCTACAGAGGCTGCGCTCCCTACCAGAGCGAGCCACGGAGATCGGTATGGCCCAGCAGATTCTCGATCAGACCAACCGGATGGCGATCCTGGCGGATCGGCTGCTTGACGTATCCAGAATCCAGTTCGGGCGTCTCGCCCTGGAGAAGCAGTCGGTGGATCTGGCGGCACTGGTGAGAGAGGTCGCGGAGCGGATGCAGGTGGGAATAGTCAACCACCCGCTCCGAATCTCCATCAAGGAAGGGATCCCCGTCTGCATCGACACCAGCCGGATGGAACAGGTGATAACGAACCTCCTATCCAACGCCGACAAGTACTCACGGGAGGGGACGGAGATCGACGTGGCGCTGGAGCGTCACGACGCCCGGGCGCTGCTCTCCGTGCGCGATCGAGGATACGGCATACCGCGGGATCAGCAGCCTTACATCTTCCAGCGCTTCTACCGCGCGAGCACCGGGGAGAGGAAGAGTGGGGCAGGACTGGGGCTCTATGTGAGCAAGGGGATCGTGGAGGCCCACGGCGGTCGGATCTGGTTCGATAGCAAAGAGGGCAAGGGAAGCACCTTCTATGTCGAGCTGCCGGTGCGAGATCGCTGCTAGCCGAGAGCGACCGCGCCGCCTGGACCCACCCGACGCTCTTGGCCCTACCTCGGAAGGTTGAAGTCCAACCCCAGGATCCTTATAAAGTGCGGCGGCACGCTCCGCTCTTGCCTGAAGGGACCACCTCCCGTATATTGTGCACCAAACTGATACCGAGTGGCATAGGAGGCACTCACATGCCAATCCACCTCTCCGTGTTCTCTTGCAGCTGGGGATGGCTGGGGATGGCCGTCTCCCAGCAGGGGCTGATGGGGCTAACCCTCCCCCAGCCCACGGAAGTTGCCGCCTGGGACCGACTCTACTCGGCCTGGCCACAGGGTTTCCCGCAGGACGGCAGCGTCTGGCCCGAGCTGCAGCAAAGGCTAGTTGGCTATCTCAACGGCGAACCGTCGGACTTCTCCGACGTTCCCCTGGATCTACCCGATGGCCCGCCCTTCTGGCGGCGCGTATGGGAACTGTGCGCCACGATCCCCTACGGTGAGACCCGAAGCTACGCCGATCTCGCGCGCGAGGCCGGCTCTCCCCGTGCCTTCAGGGCGGTCGGAGGTGCCATGGCGGCAAACCCCATTCCAGTTGTTATCCCGTGCCATCGAGTGATTGGTGCAGGGGGGAACCTGACGGGATTCGGTGGGGGTCTGGAGCAGAAGAAACGGCTACTGGAGATGGAAGCGAGAGCAGTGGGGAAACAGGCAGATGGGGAGAAGCTGCCGTCCCATCTCCCCGTCTTAGCCTGACCCGGCACCCTCGCCCGGACAGGGGCCGGCAAGAGCGGTCTTCCCGCGCGATCCCGGGAGAACGCGAGGATATCCCTACGGTATTGCCAGCTGTTCCGAGTCCGCGGCGGCTGGAGCCTTGTGCGTCCCGTTGCCATCGGGCTGGTAGATCAATACCGGCTTCGTGTACTCCGGCGACCGGTGGCTGCTCAACAGCTTGATCCCGTTCCTCGGGCAGATCTCGATGCAGGCCTCGCAGATGATGCAGCGGAACGGTTCGAAGTAGAACAGCTTGTTGGTTCGATCCACGTTTATGGCCCCGGTGGGGCACCGCTTGGAGCAGGCCCCGCAGTAGGTGCAGTTGTTTCGGTCGAGCTCTATCTGTCCCCGCACGTTCTCGAACGGCTCTCGCTTCTTGAACGGGTAGAGCCGCGTCGCAGGGCCACCGAACAGGTTGCCCAAGACCCCCGGCAAGAACCAAGCCATGTATAACCTCCTTCCCACGGTCCTGAGTGCTGAGCCGGCTTCCGTCCAAACGCAGCACCGTGCGCTCAGCACATCTTATCTTTCGGTGCAGCTAAAGCACGGGTCGATGGAGAGAGCGATCACCGGCACGTCGGCCAGCGTCATCCCCGGCATCATCGCCAGCAGGGTCGCGGCGTTCTGGAAGGTTGGGGTCCTAACCCGCAGCCGCTCCAGGTTCTTGGTGCCGTTCCCCTTAATGTAGTAGAACAGCTCCCCCCGGGGCTGCTCCACTCGCATGATTGTCTCTCCATCGGGGTTGCCCCTCACCTTTACCGCGATCTCACCCGTGGGCATCATGTCTATGGCTTGCCGCACCAGATCGATGGACTGGTAGATCTCCCGGACTCGCACCAGAGCCCGAGCGTAGCTGTCCCCAGCGGTTTCCACCACCGGCTCGAACCTGAGCTGGCCGTATGCGGCGTAGCCGGTTATCCTCAGATCTTGGGCGATGCCGCTACCCCTCAAGGTGGGGCCCACCGCGCCAAAGGCGATCGCCTGCTCCCTCGTCATCGGCCCAACTCCGATGCACCGCTTGCGAATCGTGTAGTCCTTCTCTATGACGCCGGCCACCTGATCCAGCCCCTTCTCCACCTCTTTGAGAGTGGACAGGATCTCCGATAGATGCTCGTCGCTGATGTCCCTCCGCACACCCCCTATGGTGCAGGTGGAGATGATCACGCGGCTACCGCAGGTTTTCTCCAGGAGGTCCATCACCTTCTCGCGGAAGCGCCACGTCTGCATGAAGAGGCTTTCGAACCCGAAGGCATCGGCCAGCAACCCCACCCAGAGCAGGTGGCTGTGCATCCTGTGCAGCTCGCTCCAGACGACCCGCAGGAACTTGGCCCGCTCGGGCACCTCCACCCCCATGATCTTCTCGATCCCCTGGCAGTAGCAGAGGGCGTGTATAAAGCTGCAGATGCCGCAGATCCGCTCCACAAGGAAGACGTTCTGGGGAAACTCGTTCAGCTCGCCCGCCTTCTCCACCCCACGATGGCAGTAGCCGAAAGCCGGTAGCACCCCAACTACCTTCTCATCCTCCAGCGTTAGCTTCAGCTGGATCGGCTCCGGCAGGACAGGATGCTGCGGGCCGAAGGGCACCACGGTCTGGCGGCTCATTTGGCACCTCCGTTGTGGCTGGCGGCCAGCGATGTCACCTGTATCGACTTCAGCAGCGGGGTCTGCAGGGTCTCCTCGGTCACCAGCAGCTTTCCTCCGTAATCGACGGCGATGCCGGCTATCTTCGCCCCGAACATCTCCTTGATCTCGTTCTCGATCAGGAAAGCTGCCAGATAGACGCCGGTGATGCTGGGAACCTCGGCTTCCTTGGGAAACACCATCCTGAGGTTCTGCATCGTCAGCTCTCTATCGAAGTGATATGAAATCTCGAAGCTGTCCCCCTGGTCCAAACAGGTGGCGGTGACAAGGCGGTATCCACCGTCGAACAGCTTCTGTACCTCGCTCACCAGATCTGCTGGACCCACCGCTCTCTCGTTTTCGATCACCTGACAGCCTCCTTGCCGTTGGCCGGCGCGAACAGGGCCAGCGCCTTCACCACCCCGTCGATGATGGCCTCCGGCCTGGCCGCGCAGCCCGGAACGTACACGTTTACCGGCACCACCTTGTCCACGCCCCCCATAACGTTGTAGCAGTTGTGGAAGACGCCCCCGGAGCAGGCGCATGTGCCCACCGCTATCACCACCTTGGGATCCGGCATCTGGTCGTACAGGTTGCGCAGCACCCTCTGATTACGCCTATTGGCCGGTCCGGTCACCACCAACACATCGGCATGTTTGGGATTGCCCACATTGACGATGCCGAAACGTTCGACGTCGTACAGCGGGGTCAGACAGGCCAGTATCTCAATGTCACACCCGTTGCAGCTGCCACAGTCGTAATGCAGGATCCAGGGCGACTTCATACGGGATCTGCTTACCAGTCCCATCGCTCCCTCCTCATACGCAATCCCATCGGAGCGAGCTCCTGCTCGCGACCACGATCGCCGGCAGGAGCCGGCTCCTACTTGATAAGGTAGAGCGCCGCGATGTTCACGGCGCTAAGACTGATGCCGGTGGTCCATACGAACTTGATCATCCAGGACCAAGTCATCCGCGCTTCGATGTTATCCACCACAATCTCCAGCAGGAAGGCCGCGAGGGCCAGAGCCGCGGCGGCCCAGATGCTGGTAGCCCAGAACAGGCCAATGATCCCCAACACCAGCAGCAGCTCGTACCAATGGGTCAGCTCGATCAGCGCAAGGTATGGGCCCGAGTATTCGGTGTAAACCCCGCGCACGATCTCCTGATGGGCATGAGCCGAAGCGGAGATGTCGAAGGGGGATTTCCTCATCTTGATGGTGAGGATGATCAGCAGGGCCACGAAGATCAGAGGCAGGGAGAACAGCAGCGGCTGCTGCAGCTTGCTGAAGATGTCGGCCACAAGAAAGCTGCCTGTCTGCAGGTAGATAGCCACCGCCGCGAGCATCAGGATCGGTTCGTAAGCCACCATCTGCAGGATCTCTCGCTGGGCCCCGAAGTTGGAATATGGAGACTTCACCGAGAAGGCCCCCATGATCAGAGAGACCCCCCCGAAGGCCAGCACGAAGATGATGATCAGCAGGTCCTGCCTGAGCGCCATCAGGCAGAGGGCGGTGATTGTGAAGAGCAGGTACCCGTAGACATACATCATCTGCGACTGGTTCGCCACGATGCGGCTCTTGGACCACAGCTTGAGAAAGTCGTAGAAGGGTTGCACTATGGGTGGCCCATATCGACCCTGAAGCCTCGCGGTCAACTTGCGGTCGATACCGAACAGGAACCCCCCGACCAGCGGTCCCAGGACGATGGTTGCGATTACCGTCAGGAGATCGTTTGTCATCATTGCATCACCACCCCTACCAGGGCGACCAGCAGCAGGATCGCCACCGTGTTCGCCCAGATGTTCAGACTCTTCTCCCCCAACGCTTTCTCGAAATAGTAGTTGCCGGTGACGACCGCCTCCGGCTCATCCTGCAGCGAGCGGAACTGCACCAGGGAGCCTTCGCTCGCCTGCTCGCCGCACATGTAGGCCGGTCGCACCTGCTCGTCCTTCACCTGGACGAAGAAGTAGGCAGGGATCACGACCACCAGCAGCACCAGGAACAGGGGCCACACGGTGATGAAACCAACCCCGGTGCTCAGATCTACCCCGGAGGAGACGATACCGGCGATCTTGTAGTAGGGCAGCACGGCGTGCCCCACTATGGCATCGACCACAGGGGCCACCATGGCGCTCAAGACCACGGCCATACCCACCAGCAGCATTAGCGGCGCGGAGTAGAGTCCCTCCAATCGGGGGACATCTCGATGCTCGACCCCTGTTGGGACGCCCAGCAGCTTGCCCATCCACTTGACCCAGAAGACCACTGTCGCGGCGCTGCCGACGATGAAGAACAGAGTGATCACCGGCATCCGCACCGAGGCCTCGATGGCGGCCCACTTGCTGATCAGCACCGCGAAGGGCGGCAGCAGCATCGTGAGAATGCCAACCACGGTGATGATCGCCAGCGCGGGCTGCCTGGAAACCAACCCCTCCATGTCCTCGATGTCCCGGCTACCGATCTTCTGCTCGATGGCACCCGTGCAGAGGAAGAGGAGCGCCTTGGAGATTGCGTGGAAGACTATCAGCATGATCGCCGCGCTGATCGCCAGTGGGGTGTTGATCCCAGCGCACGCGATGATCAATCCCAGGTTGGATATGGTGGAGTAGGCCAGCACCCGTTTGGCGTTGCTCTGGCTGATGGCCAGGACCGCGGTCAGCAGGAAGGTGAAGGCGCCGGCCACCGCGACCACCGTGCTCAGGTTTGTGCCCACGTAGGCCGGGGCCAGACGAACGACCAGGTACACACCCGCCTTCACCATCGTGCTGGAGTGGAGCAGGGCGGAGACCGGGGTGGGCGCCACCATAGCTCCCAGCAGCCAGCTCTGGAAGGGCATCTGGGCCGACTTGGTAAAACCCGCGAACACCAGCAGGGCCAGCGGCAGCATCACCGCCTCCGGCTGAGCGCCGGTGGATATCAACTCCTTCAGGGAGAGGGTGTGAGCCCTCTCAAACAGGAAGACGATACCGGCCGCGAAAGCCACACCGCCCAGGGAGTTCATCCACAACGCCCTCGTGGCATTGGCTATGGACTCCGGGGTGAGATCGTGCCGGATCAGCATGAAGGAGCAGAGGGTAGTGACCTCCCAGAAGAAGTAGACCCAGGTCAGGTTGTTGGCGAACACCAGGGCGTTCATGGCGCCCAGGAAGACCACCAGCCAGAAGAAGAAGCGCGGCTGGCGGCTCCTATCCAGCTGCAGATGATGCTCGTGGTCATTCATGTACTGCAGTGCGTACACGCAGATGAGGGAGCCGACGATGGAGATGATCAGGGCCATGATGATGGATAGCTCGTCCACGTAGAGGGCAGGTCTGACCTCAGCATGAGCCCCCATCACGAACTCGAAGTAGCCCATGATGGCCAGCTGCGCAACGGCGAAGACCGCTATCAGAGCGTTGCGCAGGTAGAGGCCAAGACCCAGAAACAGCAGCAGCAGCGCGAGGTCAGCCACAGCGATAATGCTGTTCCACTCTATGCCAGCCACCGGCGGGGGTGAGTACTCGAAGGGTCCATTCTGCAGCAACAGCAGCGAGACCCCGATCAGAACCACGGTGGTCACGATCACTGTGAGACTGCGGATCGCGCTGCTCCTGACGAAGTAACAGATCAGGCCGGCCAGCAACGGTAGCAGCGTCGCCACCGCCACCAATTGTGCGATTGGTTCCATGATTCGCCCCTCCTACTTCACCGACGAATCGCTGGTTGCCGGTTGAGGCAACATCACCAAAAAAGAAAAGCGCCCCCGCGGGGACAGACCCCGCGAAGGCGCTCGGCACCTTTCATATTGTGGATACCTGCATCAGCATCCGAAAGTCAGTATACGCTTTGTGAAGTCTTTGTCAAGGTAATTCCTTCCAGATCCAATATTCACCAACCAATAAGAAATTTTGAGCAATTCCTTGACTTTTCGGAGAGCACGCCGTAGTATCCGCGGAGACGAAGGAGGTGACCCGATGAGAAAGATCCTGGAGTCCTGCCCCAGCTGCGGCGGACCCCTGACAATCACCGAAGTGCGCTGCGACAGCTGCGGCACCCAGGTTCGCAGCCATTACCAGCCCTGCCCCTTCTGTCGGCTGTCTCCCGAACAGATGAACTTCACCCTGCTGTTCGTTCAGAGCCGCGGCAACCTCAGCGAGCTGGAGAAGGTTCTCGGGATTTCCTACCCGACGATCCGCGGAAAGCTGGACGAGATCATCAAAGTCATCTCTGCCGCTCCCTCGCCAGCGGCGGCTCCCACTCCAGAGGCCGCCGCGCCAGCTCCGCCCGCACCTGCTCTGGAGAGGGATTGGCGCCGCGAGGTTCTGAACCGGGTGGCCGGCGGAAAGCTCAGCGCGGCCGACGCTCTGATCGCCCTCCGTGACGGGGAGAAGCAAGATGGCTAGCTTCCGTCGCGAACTCCCCTCCGAGGGGTTGATCAAGGTCGACGTCGAGCTTTGGAGAGGCGATCTCACGGTCCGTTCCGCCCGACCCGGAGAGGCCGCGGTCCTGGAGTCCGACTGGGAGGTGGATGTCACGAGCGATGGCAGAACGCTGCGCGCCAGGCAACCTCTCGGTATCAAGCGTCCCTTCGATCTAGCCGATCTCGTCGGAGAACAGCAGGTGCGCATCGAGGTTGAGGGCGTCGTGCTCTTCGACAAGCAGATCCGCCACGGCGGAGGCGACGTGCTAATTGTTCTGCCTGCCTCTGTACGCGAGCTTCGTCTCAGGACGGCTCGTGGGGACATCCACCTGGAGGGGGTGGAAGTGGCTGCCGAAGCGTACACCGGCGGGGGAAACGTCCGGCTCTCCGACGGCGTCGGCCGGACCGCAGCCGGCACCGCGGCGGGCGACATCAACGTCTCGGGTTGGCGCGGCCACCTTCATGTCCGCACCGGTAAGGGCAATCTCGAAGTGAGAAGCGTGCACGGCGATCTCGATGCGAGGACCGGCAAGGGAGAGATCAGCATACAGGGAGCCAAGTCGAGGGTCGATGCCCACACCGACCATGGCAACCTGGTGGCGAGTCGGCTCTCGGGCCACGCGAGCCTCTCCACGGGACACGGCGATCTCGTGGCCACCGATCTGGAAGGGGCCCGGTTGGAGGGGTTCACCGGCCACGGGGAGATCACCCTGAGAGGCAGGATCGCCGGAGCGAAGGTCAAGACCGGCCACGGGGACATAGTCTGCCGCCTGACCGCCGCCGAAGGTGACCATGAGCTGCACACGGAGCGGGGCAACATCATCCTCGATCTGTACGGGGGCGTGGCCGCCAGAATCGACGCCTCGACCCGGCACGGGGGCATCGACTCGAACCTTCCGCTGGTCAGGGTGGGAACCTCCGGTCCGGCAGGCGTTTTCAGCCAGCGCCTGGTAGGAACGACGGCAGGAAGCGACCCGATCGCAAGCATCCAACTGAACACCAGGGGCGGAGACATCCGCGTCTTCCGGCGGGAAGGTGTGACCACGAGCGTAACGACAGCCGCGAATGGGGACGCCTCGGTACAGAAGGGTGAAGGCTCGAATCGGCTCGATTCCATGCCTGCTGAATCGCCGATTGCCCCTGGGGTCCCAGCCAACCCTCAGCCGTGGACGGCACCGGTCCTCCTGGCCGAGGAAACCACAGCAAACACCCAGCCGGATCGAGATGGCAATCTGGAACTAGAGGTTCTCCGAGCGCTCAGCCGAGGCGATCTGTCGGTCGACGAGACACTCCTGCTACTCGAGAAGATCAGGGAGGACGGCGATGTGACGAGAGAAAAGGTAGTCTCATGAACGCAAACAACACGTCGGAATACCCGTCGGAGTTCTGGTCGTCGAGCCGTGATCGGTACGAGGAGCGGCTCGCCCGGTGGGAAGCGCGGCAGCAGCGACGGGATCGGTGGGGCAACGACAGTTGGTGGGGCGGTGCCATTCTGATCCTGCTGGGAACCTTCTTCCTGTTGCAGAACCTCGGACTGCCGGTTGCGGGCAACTGGTGGGCCCTCTTCCTGATGATACCCGCCCTCGGCTCCTTCGAAGCGGCCTGGCACGCCTACCGGTTCGATGGAAGGCCCGCCGCAGCTAAGGGTCTGCTGGTTGGCGGTCTTATGTTCACCGTCCTGACGGTTATGCTGCTGCTGAATCTGAACTGGTCGCTGCTGTGGCCCGTGATCCTTGTCGTCATAGGGACCGGCCTGCTGCTCAGCAGCGTACTTTTCAGCGGCGAGGAGAGCTAGAGCCTTGTCTCTGAAGCCCGACTTGTCCACCCGTTCGGGTCAGGGAACGCCGCTGCGCTGCTCTTGCGGCAGCACCTTCGCGGAGGTGCGGGAGGACGGCGCCCTGGTGGTCGTGTCCCGACATCACGGCCACAGATGCGTCAACGTGCTGACGGTGGACCAGCTGGTAAGCCTGGTCCAGGAGGTCACGAAGAACACGACCGCCTGATGGCTGAATAGCTCGCCGAGCATCTGTTGCGCCCTGTTGCGCCCACCGGTTCACCGCCGGATGGGCGCTTTTCTGTCTTCTCGGCCACTACCACACCACGTTAGGAGGATCAGTTTGCAGGCAATCGGCGTTTTCTCGGACACCTTCTCTCCCTTGCGGAATCGAAACCTGAGCACCTACCTGGGCGGCCAGGGAGTCTCCCTCTGCGGTACCTTCATGCAGGCGACCGCCCAGTCCTGGACTGTGTGGCAGCTCAGCCACTCGGTCAGGGACCTCGGTCTTGTTGCCATGCTGGAGAGCCTTCCGCTTCTGCTCTTCGGCGCTCTTGCCGGCACGGTCGCCGATCGCGTGGACCGCCGGAGACTGCTGCTGGGCACCCAGGTGGCAGCGATGCTGCTGGCCTTCGTCTTCGCCTTTCTGGTTCAGAGGGAGTTGATCCAACTCTGGCACGTTTTCCTGCTCGCCTTCGCCCTGGGCTGTGTCAGCGCGTTAGACATGCCCGCCCAGAACGCCTTTATCGGCGACCTATCGGGAATCGATCAGGTGCGCCAGGCGATCGCTCTCAACAGCATGATCGGGCAGGTGAGCCGCATGGTGGGACCGGCAGCGGCAGGCTGGATAATGGGGGCGCTGGGGGTGGCACCGGCGTTCTGGATCAACGGCGCCAGCTTCCTGGCCGTCATCGGCACCCTCCTTGCGGTGCGGGCTCGGCGCGCGCCCTGTGGTTTGGGCGCGCGCCCGAAGGACAACTTCCTCGAAGGTATCCGCTACGTCGGTACACAGCCGAGGATACAGGACCTGCTGCTCGTATCGGGCTTGCTGACCTTCTTCCTGTATTCCCTCGTCCAGCTTCTCCCGCCGATCGCGACCGACCGTCTTCACGGTGGTCCCGAAACGCTGGGGCTGTTGCTGGGAGCCACAGGGGCGGGAGCCACCACGAGTCTCTTCTTGGTCATGCCGGTCGTCCTTCAGGTCCGAAGGGTGGGCTGGATGCTCGCGGGGGCGGTGATGTGGGCTGGCTTCTGGGTGGCCGCACTGTCCGCTTCAGACTGGATGTGGCTATCCATCTCGGCGGCGTTTCTCAGCAGTCTGGCGGTTCCGGTCGTCATGACCTCGACCAACGGCATAATCCAGATGCTTGCCCCGCCAAACATGCGGGCTCGGCTTCTGGTCCTCTGGATCATGGTCAGTTTCGGCTTGCAGCCGTTCGCGTTCCTGCTGGTCGGCTACAGCGGACAACTCCTTGGCGCTCCCATGGCCATTCTGCTGAACGGCTGCGCGCTGATATTTGGTTCCGCTGCCCTGCTGATCGTGCATCCGGAGCTGCGTCACTGGCAACTCGAGACAGAACTTGAAAGGCAGAAAGGAGAGCAGCTTGATGTCAGCTAAGCGCAAGGCATACAAGGGCCTACCGATGGAGGGGTTCATCGCCACGTGGTACGCCAATAACACTAAGGGGGACGCCCGCGGTTTCGACAAGATAGCAAAGGCTGTAGCAGATCGGGTGACGCCCGGCGGCAAGATCCTCGAGGTCGCCCCGGGGCCCGGATACCTGGCGATAGAGATTGCGAAGCTGGGCAGCTACGAGGTCTCCGGCCTGGACATCAGCAGGTCCTTCGTCCGCATAGCGAGCGAAAACGCTCGGCAGTCAGGGGTCAGCATCGATTTCCGGCACGGTGACGCCGCCCACATGCCGTTCCCGGACGAGTCCTTCGACTTCGTCGTCTGCACCGCCGCGTTCAAGAACTTCAGCGACCCCGTCGGCGCCATCGACGAGATCCACCGGGTCCTGAAGCCCGGGGGAAAGGCGTCGATCTTCGACCTGAGAAAGGGCGCCTCATGGGAGGAGATCGAGGCGGAGGTGCGGGGCATGGGGCTCTCCCGGCTGAACACCCTTCTGACCAGATGGACCTTCCGCCTGATGCTGCTCAGGACCGCGTATACCTACGAAGCCCTCGAATTGATGGTATCCCGGAGCCGCTTCGGCAAAGGTGAGATCCTTAAGGAGGGGGTCGGCTTCGACCTTCGGCTGGCAAAGCCGTAGCTGTTTCCCGTATTGCATCGTGCTTGCCACCCTGCTATGCTAGCAAGCGTAGCAACCGATACCGGGGATGGTTATGGGCGAGATTGCGGCCTTTGCGGACACTAGCCCGCTTGTGTACTTCGCGAAGCTGACGTCTCTCCGCACCCTTCAAGCTATCCTTGGCACGGTGGGAGTCCCGCCTGCGGTGTACCAGGAAGCAGTCGCGGTGGGGAAGCTGCGGGGCAAACCGGATGCCATCACCATCGAGAGGGCGATGGATGCCGGAGTGCTGGTGCGCCACGAGATGGACGAAGGCGAGCGAGCCCTCGCGGGAGAGCTGACCTCGGCGGCGCCTAGCCTGGGAAGGGGCGAGTGCGAGGCCATTGCCTGCGCGGAGGCACGGGGTGTACCCGTGATCCTGCAGGATCGAAAGGCCAGGGCGATAGCTGGGGCACGGGGAGTGAAGACCCTCTACCCGCACAACGTGCTCGTGTATGGACTGCTGCGAAGGCGCATCAGCCTGGAGGACTTCAAGGGGCTCACATTCGGCCTCGCCAAGCTCACCGACATGAGCGTGACCTCCCTGCTGGAGCTCCAGGAGCAAGCTGCCGAGATCGACCGTCTGCTGGGCCGCGGTGACGAGTAGCGAGGGACTGGAAGCGAGGGCATCATGGCAAGGACTCGACAGTTGAACATACGGGTACCCGAGGAGTTGAGCGAGGAGTTGGCCGCCATAGCCGAGGAGGAAGGACTCGACAAGGCCGACGTGGCCAGGCAGATGCTGGTCCGCAGCGTCCGCAGCTACCGTCTGGAGAGGGCGATCCGCCGCTACCGGGAGGGCGAGGTCACCATGGCTCGAGCGGCCGAGGACGCTGGCCTCTCTGTCTACGACATGATGGACGAGCTGTCCCGCCGGGGCCTGGGCCCCGGCATTCACTACACTCCGGAGGAGATGCGCGAGGATCTGGCAAGGCTGCTGGCCGAGGCCAGCCGATCCGGCTGACACTATCGCCCGGGACCACCCTCCTCGGCGGTTCCGACGTGCTGCTGAGCGCCGCCGCCCTGCACCTCCTGCACCGAGGGTTGCGAGCTCGCCAGGTTTCTCCCCACGTAACATAGGGGTATGGCCTTTTCAAAGTCGTGGACACCGGCGGCATCTCACGTCCGTCATTCCCGCGGAGGCGGGAATCCAGGGCGTTGACCCGCCCCGAGATCTCTGGATCCCCGCTTTCGTTACATTGAGTTGGCCTAGATGGTGCTATTGAAGGCACCGAGGAGGCCAACATGGAAGAAAGATCGAACGCCGAGTGGATGGCGCGCTTCGAGGCAGACCTGAAGCGGCGCTTCCACGATCGGTCGACTGCTAAACACTATATGAGCGACTTGCGAGTGTTTGTTCAGTTCCACCCGGGTCCGTTGGACGAGGTCACTAGAGCTGACATAGACGCCTTCGTGGACCAACAGCATACTGTGGGCCTGGCTCCCGCCACCGTCAAGCGTCGGGTCGCCGCCCTTAAGAGCTTCTTTGACTTCTTGGCAGAGGAGTCCCACCAACTGGGCCGGTCCAACCCGGTGTCGATGCGCCGGCACGCCGGCCGTCAACCGAAGCTCCTTCCTCGGGACCTCTCTGATGCTGAGGTGTCGCGGCTGCTTGGTGTGATCAGGGAGCCCCGGGACCTGGCCATGGTGGCGCTCATGCTGTATGCAGGGCTGAGGGTGGGCGAGGTGGCGAGCTTGTGCCCAGCCGATATCTCGGCAGAGAAAGGGGATACGAGCCCTGTTCGGCTCAAGGTGATGGGTAAGGGGCGCAAGGAGCGCGTGGTCTACCTGTGTCGGGAAGGCTATGTCCCCCTTCTGCGCTACCTGGAGGCCCATCCCCTTGCCGACGCGCAAAGTCCCGTCTTCCGTAACCGGCTGGGAGACCCGATCACGGTATCGGGGATCGAGGAAAGGCTGGGTCAGTACGGCCGGCTCTCGGGGGTCGATCTCACCCCCCACCGGCTGCGCCACACCTATGGGCGCTGGATGGCCGAGAGCCGCCTGCCGGTGCTCAGCCTGGCCAAGCTCCTCGGTCACGCCAGCATCCAGACCACTCAGCGATACATCGACGGGGCCGACCCAGACCTGCGTCGCGGATACGATGAGGCGATGGAGCTGCATCTGGCAGGCACGGCAGAGCAAGCTCAACCTGAGGCCCAAGTGGCCCCCAAGGCTGAGCTTGGGCCAACTACGATCGCCCGGTCTAGCCCCGGCAGTTGCCCTGGCGAAGAGTGGCTGGGCTGGGCCCCTACCTGGCTCCGGGAAGATTGTCTTGCGTGGCTCCGCCACCAGTGGCCGCGCTGGAAGGCGAGCCAGCGTCACCATCACGCCCAGAACCGGCTGGGAGAGTTGCGGCTCTTCTGGTCCTGGCAACTGGCTCGCCGCCCCCTTGCTGGATGGGAGCAGTTGACCGCT